>CAIUAS010000027.1 GCA_903897205.1 uncultured Gammaproteobacteria bacterium | reverse complement strand
GAAACGGCCTTAGCCGTTGCCTTGATTGAAAACATTCAACGTGAAAATTTAAATCCCTTAGAAGAAGCCTTCGCATTACAACGCTTAATCGATGAATTCAACTTAACCCAGCAAGAAGTGGCAGAAGCCGTTGGTAAATCACGCACTACTGTTACTAACTTATTGCGTTTATTAGGTTTGCAGCCCGCTGTAAAAACGCTCTTAGAAAATGGTGAGATTGAAATGGGGCACGCTCGTGCTTTGCTCGCCTTAAACGATCACGCGCAAGGCCAAGCCGCAAAAACCGTTGTTACCAAACATTTATCGGTCCGCGAAACGGAAGAACTCGTGCGTAATTGGCACAAACCCCAACTAGCTGCCACCCAAAATAACAAAGTATTAAACCCCGACATTCGTCATTTACAAAAAAGCCTTTCTGATAAATTAGGTGCGCAAGTAGTTTTGCAACATGGCAGTAAAAACAACGGGAAATTAATCATTCGTTACAATAGCCTAGATGAACTGGATGGTATTTTGGCGCATATAAAATAATCTTCATTAGAATTTTCCAAACTTAAAATTCAAAAATTGGTATTCGTTTCTTTTCCAGCTATAATCACGCCAATTATTCATACTCTATGGCGGTTAATATGGATTTGCTAAAACACGCAGCCAAGCTTTCTGCTTCATTATTATTAAGCTTGGCAATGGTTAGCTGCGCTAGTCATGAAGCCGTTCCTAATGCCTATTCTACCCCCAAAGCAACGCCTGCTCTGGCTGGCGCAAACGCGGTAACGGATGGATTGGCCGCTGGCACTACCGCAGGTGCTGCTTCTATGCCAGTAGGCGCTGCTATTGGTGGCGTCATCGGTGGCGCTGTCGGCTATTTTGCGGATCGCCCTGCTAATTACTTAAAAAAACTAGCCCACCAAGGCGTTCAAGTGATTGCTGTGGGCCAAAGCGTGAAACTCATTATTTTTACCGATAGCTGTTTTGATTTTGGCACTTCTACCCTCACCAATAAATGCGATGGCATCCTAGCCAATACCGCCGCTTTTCTTAAACTGACCGGAACTGCCCCTATAAAAGCAGCAGGTTATACCGACAACGTATTTGGCGAAACTTTTGCATTACGCCTCTCCCAAGAACAAGCCGATAGTGTCGTTGCTTATTTATGGGCACACGGCATTCCACAGCAACGATTTTATGCCAAAGGTTATGGCAGCGCCGATCCTATCGCGACCAATTACACCAGTCGAGGTAATGGCCTTAACAGACGCGTTGAAATTAGTGTAGGATAATTTGCTTTTTTCTGAATGACTTGCAGCAAATCCTTCTAACAAAAATTCCGCTTTTAATGGTTGAGTAAACATGACCTCTTGCCGTGAAAAAAAGCAAAAACAGCATTTGAATTTTGAATGGCGACCAAGTAGTTTTACTTTAATAAAACAAATTCATGTTATATAATAGTAAAATAAACAAGCATTGGAGGAATTCGCCATGACTCAATTAGCCATTCGACAATCTGGCGGCGCTAATATTATCAGCCTTCCTAAAGCCATTTTGAAAACACTTGGCCTTCATGTTGGCTCTACGCTAGAGCTATCCATTGTTGATTGCAAAATTGTTCTGACTCCACTGGTTGAAAAACAAACTTTAGAGGACCTGCTAGCCGGAACGCCCCAAGAAAAATTGCAACTGACAGAGGAAGATCATGAATGGCTTAATCTTAAATCTAGTGGTAGAGAAATTTAATGATCTATATACCAGAACAGGGAGACCTTGTTTGGCTCAACTTTGATCCCAGCAGCGGTAAAGAAATTATGAAACGGCGGCCCGCCTTTGTTATTTCCAGAAAAGCCTTCAATGAGCATACAAAAATGGCCATTGTTGCCCCCATCACCAGCAGCATCAGAGGAATTAAACTTGAAGTTGCGCTAGCGGATGAAACCAAAACTAATGGGGCCATCCTCGTATATCAGTTAAAATCGATTGACTTTATGCAACGGGATGCCGAGTTTATTGAACAATCACCAGCCAGCATTCTTCAACAAGTGTTATCCATTGCTCAAATCCTCGTACGATAAGTATTTAAAGATTAAAAGAAAGAACATCAGCGAGCAATATTCCGCAAACAAGCACCGACAAAGAAAACAACAAAATCATGCCAAAATAAAAACCGCCGTTGGAAATATGCAAAATTTAGCCTTTATTTTTCAATAGATTAAAGCATCTATGAATAGTAACTTTTTTATTTCCCATTTAAGGCTTCCTTAAGGAACACTTAATATTTCCTTAAG
>CAIUAS010000026.1 GCA_903897205.1 uncultured Gammaproteobacteria bacterium | reverse complement strand
GCTATCGAGATAACTGCTTTGGCAGCAGAAGAAAACTTAGCCAGAAAAGAGCTTTTTATAGCTAACCATCTACAGAGCGCCATTGCTATTCCTGTCAAGCAATATAATAAAATAATTGCGGTGGCAGAATTCTTCTTTAACGAAAAAATCCACGACTTCCAAAAAATTTATCATTTAATAAATAACATTACTATTCAACTCAACGCCACGCTGGAATATCAACAGAGATTGAAAGAGACCAAAGCAAATTATCAAAAGCTACTCGATGCGCAATTTGAATTAAAACAGTCAACTCATTTAGATAGTTTAACTAAGCTGCCCAATCGCAGAAGCTTTGAAGCGCGCTTACAAACCGAATCAAACAATATAAATAACTCCGGGGCTATTACCGCCGTATTAGTTATTAACTTGGACCATTTCAAATCAATTAACGATACCTACGGTTATCATACCGGCGACTTATTATTAAAAGAAATTTCTCGCCGCTTAAGGACATTCTCTAAACCCACCGATTTTCTAGCAAGAATCAGTGGAGATGAGTTTGGAATCATTTGCACTCATATAGAAAATTATTCAAATGCCGAAAAAATGGCTAAAGAAATTATTCAAGCATTATCGGCTCCTTACAAAATTGAAAGTTTTATGGTAGCCGTTAGTGCAAGCATTGGCATAGCATGCTATCCAGATGAGAGCACCACTGACACGCAATTATTTAAAAATGCTGACATTGCCATGTATAGTGCAAAACTCGGTGGGCGCAATACTTATAATTTCTTTACTGCCCATATTAAACACCAACAAAGTCAACATTTTGATATCGTCAACGCACTGCGACTGGCGCTTGATAACAATGAATTTTTTCTGGTATATCAACCCATTATTAATTTAGCCTCAAACAAGATTATTGAGGTAGAAGTCTTATTGCGCTGGCTGAATCCCAGCCTCGGCTTAGTGCCACCTGATTATTTTATATCGATAGCAGAAGAGACCGGTTTAATGCTTTCTATCGGGCAATGGGTATTGAAAAAAGCGCTAGTAGAATTTGCAAGCTGGCCGACAACCAGCGACCCTTATAATTTAGCTTTCAATATTTCTTCATTACAATTACGTCAAAATAATTTCATTGATACCATTAATGAAATTTTATTGCATTCCAATTTTCCACCCTGTCGCTTAACGCTAGAATTATCTGAATCAATTGCCTCAACACATATAGAGGCAGCTAAAGATAAATTGATCACCCTGCAACAAATGGGCATATTGCTTGCTATCGATGATTTTGGTACCGGCTATGCCACTTTAAGCAGACTCAAACAATTCCCTATTCATAATTTAAAAATCGATAAGTCATTTATTAAAAATATAAATTATGATCAATCTAATGCTTTAATTGTTCAATCAACTATTTCACTTGCCAAAGATTTGGGATTGAATGTAATTGCCGAAGGCGTCGAGACAGAAGAACAAATGCAATATTTAATTGATAATCACTGCCCATGCGCGCAGGGGTTTTATTTCAGCCCACCTGTTGATTCAGCTAATTTTATAAAGCTATTACAGAAACAGCTATTTTAAGAAGGCTGGGTTGGGTTGCGCTTAACCCAACCTTTACGGCGCGTAACGCTAATTTAAAAACTTGCGGATAAATCAGCAAAAAGATGGGCTTTGTCTGCTGGATAAGTTCTATTTTCACCGTTTGTGTCAGTAAAGTTCACAATTAATTTAAAATTCTTTGTTAATTCTTTACTAACATAAAGTTTGTAGTCGTTATAACTAAAGCCTGCTTCCGTAGGAAGTTCAAAGCGGCCAACGCTTGCTCCCACTGCAACACCTGGAACATTGAAGATACATTGGCCTGGCACAGGATAATCAGCTGCCAAATTATAGTATTCGCCACTATGTCCCGAGCTAAATTCATCATGTGAATACGCAAAAGTAGCAGTCAGTATTTTATAGCTGCCTTGCAAGGTATATTCATTATAATCAAGCCCACTTGTGCGAGGATAATTGTAGTGTGTGCCAAAAACACTGACATTAAAATCTTCTGTTAGCTTATGCTTAAAGCCAACCACATAATCTAATTCGGTGGTCGCCCCACTATCATTTTTAAAATTTACTGAGGATCCCCATAAACCAGCATAAAAACCACTGTCAAAAGAATAGGTGGCTCCCGTTTGAACCGCAGGAGCATTATCAGTTTGGCTAACGCCCCGCCATACATAGTTTGAAACAATATCAGCCGTGCCTGAAAGATGATCAGCTAAATTATAACTCCCACCCGCAGAGGCATTGGCAAGCGTGGCATTTGAATTGTCAGCTGAAGGAGGCACTGTTGCATCATCTGCATACGAATAACTAGTTATCGACGCTAATGCGGCTACCACTAGAAAAGATTTAACCGACACCATAACTTCCTCCTTGAAATTGATTATGAATAATCGTCAGAATATATCGTACCTTCACCTGCATAACAAGCGCGCAATGCAATAAGATCTAAAATTGAAACGCGACGAAAATAGCTATTGTTAATGACAGTTTAATAGCTTGATGTGATTGGCTGAATTTTTTTTGGCAACAAACTTGTTAATAATATCGGTTGCATTTTGTAATGTGAGTGGTTTTGTTAAAAAATAATTCATGCCTGCTAAAAAGCATTCGCGCTCTAAAGTTTCTTCTGGCAGGTGCGCGGTTAAAGCAACAATGGGGATAAACGCTAAATTCTTATCGAACTGTAATAGAGGGCTATCAAATAGCATTGGTTGGAATAATAAAATCTAATAAACCCTTTTCTCACCGATTGGCCGTGTTTTAAAACGTTTGTATTGCCAGAGATATTGTTCTGGTCGCAGACGAATAGCCGCTTCTAAAACGTTATTAAGCCGCGTTACATCCTGTTCTATATTGTCTGAGGGAAAATTTTCTAAAGCTGGCTGTATTATCAGCTCATAGCCGCTGCCATCTTCGCGTCGATAAAAGGCAACTGGAAATACCATAGCATTGCTCATTTTAGCATAGCGTGGCGTAGCCGTAACAGTGGCGGCCAAGACATCGAAAAAAGGCACAAACACACTGTTTTTTATGCCGGCATCGGTATCTGCTGCAAACCAAATACATAACCCACTTTTTAAGCAACGCAATACGCCGCGCACTTCTTCGCGGCGCAGCACTTGCTGGTAATATTTATCCAATGCCGCTCGATTAATCTTCTCAAAGACGGGGTTTTTTTGCGTACGATAGGTTACTGCTAGTGGTAGGTGTTGGGCCATTAACCGTCCCGCTATTTCAAGCGTGGTAAAATGAGCGCCGCATAACATCACCGCCTTTCCTTCTGCCAAGGCCATTTTAATGTTCTCCACACCCTGAGCATGCAGCAACGATTGAATTTTGCTATCCGGCGCCCACCAACCTAATGCAGTTTCAAAAATGCCAATCCCTACCGACTCAAAGTTTTTACGGAGTAATTGTTGCCGTTGTAATTCCGTTAACTCCGGAAAACATAGTTGTAAATTTATAACCGTGGTGTGGCGCATTTTAGAAGGAACTAACGCTAATAAACGTCCCAACCATTTACCCAAAACTAATTGGGTTCTATAAGGTAATTTTATTAATAACTTCAATAATCCAACCGCTAACCAGATAGGCCAGTAACGCGGCGCCAAAAATTTATTATTGGGAGATGTATCCACGCCCGCCTCTTTCTTTAGCCGAGACAACTGCATTGAGTTGCGTTTTTATAATATGAGCTCGATATGGTATTATCCTCGCCTCTTAATAGCCAGCTAAAGTTAAATATGATGCAGCTTCAATTACCTAATTTTAATGATACCCGTGTATTAATAATTGGCGATGTGATGCTTGATCGTTATTGGTCCGGCGCCACCTCAAGGATATCGCCAGAAGCGCCTGTCCCAGTGGTCCATGTCCAACAAACCGAAGAACGACCAGGCGGCGCCGGTAACGTTGCATTAAATATTGCTTCCCTAGGCAGTCAAACCACTCTGTTTGGTTCTTGCGGCGATGATGAAGCGGCGAATAGTTTAGAAGACAAGCTTACCGCTGCGGGCATTAAGTGTGTATTCCAACGTATTCCTGGCGTTCCCACTATCATGAAATTACGCGTTTTAAGCTTGCATCAGCAATTAATTCGCCTTGATTTTGAAAACGCCTTTCCGCCATTAAACAGCCAGCTTTTACTTGAAAAATATTACCAGCAGTTACCTAATAACCAAGTTGTGGTGCTTTCTGATTATGCTAAAGGCGTTCAGCAATGCGCCCCTGAGCTAATTAAAGCCGCTAAAGCCGCTAATAAACCCATTTTTGTTGATCCTAAAGGCCATGATTTTAGTATTTATCGCGGCGCGAGTTTATTAACCCCTAACCGCAAAGAATTTGAAACAGTAGCCGGCTCCTGCAAAAATGAAGAGGAACTAATCCGCAAAGGCATTGAATTGATTCAAGCCTATGATATTGGTGCCTTATTAGTGACGCGAGGTGAGCATGGCATGACGCTAATCCGCAAGGGCGAGCCAGAATTACACCTCCCTGCGCATGCGCGTGAAGTTTATGATGTAACCGGAGCGGGTGATACCGTCATCGGTGTTTTGGCAGCCAGTTGTGCGGCCGGCTTAGCTTTACCACAAGCGGCGGTGATCGCCAATATTGCCGCCAGCATTGTGGTTGGCAAATCAGGTGCCGCTTCGATAAACGTGTCTGAATTACGACGCGCTATGCAAGCAGAGCATAACTCGGGCCGTGGCATCATGACCGAAGAACAGCTTACCATAGCGATTGAAGATGCTCGCGCGCATGGTGAACGCCTTGTTATGACGGGCGGCTGCTTTGATATTTTGCACGCCGGTCATGTTGCTTATTTAGAACAAGCCAAAGCTTTAGGAGATCGCTTAATTGTTGTCGTTAACGATGACGAAGCAGTCTCACGCTTGAAAGGGCCTGGACGTCCCATTAACACGCTTGCCCGCCGCATGGCTGTGTTAGCAGGCCTAAGCGCAGTTGACTGGGTGGTAGCATTTAGTGAAGACACGCCTGAACACATTGTTAGCAAAACTTTACCCGATGTTTGGGTGAAAGGTGGTGATTATAGCGTAGAAGATCTGCCTGAGGCGCGTAGCGTTTTAGCGAATGGTGGCAAGGTGCATATTTTACCTTTCGTAGAAGGTTGCTCGACCACTGCAATTATTAACAAAGCACAGCAAGAGGTATAAAAATGATTATTGTTACTGGCGGCGCAGGTTTTATTGGCAGTAATATTGTTAAAAGTTTAAACCAACGTGGTTATTCCGATATTTTAGTCGTCGACAATCTTAGCAATGGTGTTAAATTTAAAAATATTGCCGATTGCGATATTGCCGATTATATCGATAAAGAAGATTTTTTAGCACAGCTTCAAACTAGCAAAGATTTTGGCCGATCCATCGAAGCAGTTTTTCATGAAGGCGCCTGTTCAAGCACCACCGAATGGGATGGCCGTTATATGATGCGTAATAATTACGATTATTCAAAAACACTTTTACATTACTGTTTAGATCGCAAAATCTCCTTTATCTACGCTTCTAGCGCGGCTGTGTATGGCGCGGGCAAAACCTTTAAAGAAACTCGCTCCTATGAACTGCCCTTAAATGTTTACGGTTATTCAAAACTACAATTTGATCAATATGTTAGACAACTTCTGCCGACAGCCCAAAGTCAAATAGTAGGATTGCGTTATTTTAATGTGTATGGCCCTCGCGAAGGCCATAAAGGCAGCATGGCGAGCGTAGCGTTTCATCAATATCACCAACTAGCTAAAGAAGGCACCGTAAAATTATTTGAAGGTTGCGATGGTTATGGTAATGGCGAGCAGCAACGTGATTTTGTTTATGTCGGCGATGTTGCCCACGTTAATTTGTGGTTTTTAGATCACCCTAATAAAAGCGGCATTTTTAATACAGGGACCGGCCACGCTGAAAATTTTAATGCCGTTGCTAATGCCGTTATTAATTGGCATGGTCGCGGTCATATTGATTATATTCCTTTCCCCGATCACTTACGCGGCCGTTATCAAAGTTTTACCCAAGCGGAGATTGCTGCGCTGCGTGAAGCGGGTTATACGGCATCCTTTAAAACAGTCGCAGAAGGTGTGAAAGAATATTTAGATTGGTTAGCGAGGCAATGAAGTAACGCCAAATAAAATATGCAAATCCTGCCTCGGCACAAAATTGCTTAGCACTAATTTGGTTTTTCCAGGTATTACCTTTAATTTACTGGTTTTATCTTTATAAAAATGGTTATAAGCAATCACGCCATTGTTTGGATAATTCAACGTTAATGTGAATTGTTGAATCGGCCCCGCCCAATTAGCACCTGTCGTTAAAATATAGTCGACATTATAAATAAAAGCGTAAATAGCATTGCTGCCGGTGGGTTTAACACTTTGCTCAGTTAACCAGCTTTGCAAATTTTTTCCATTTTCTAAAGCTAATAAATCGGCATTAAATAATATTTTAATCCGCTGAATAGCATCCATAACGCTTGGTGTTTGTTGGCTAATATTCGGCGTTTTCGCCACATAAAATTCACCCGCCGCCGGTTTATATTGATGGCTAATCGTAACATTTTGTTTAGCAGGAAAAGTTTGCGTCCAATAATAAATAACTTGTTTTTGCCAGCCGGGATTTCCTTGCGCATCTAATAACTTTAGTTGAAACGCTTTTGCATGCCACTGTTTAAATTTAAGCGCTTGCTGTGCATCCATAGGTATTTGCCCAGCTGCTAATTGGGCATTGAGAGGAATACCGTTTTTTATTAAAGTGCTGGTAATATCTTTTCCATTAAACATCGCCTGGGTTTTAACTTGATAAGCAACCGCATGGCCATTCACAATCACTGAAAAGTTCTTAAAAGGCGCATTTTTATCATGCGCAACTTCATCATCCCAAGACTCATTCATCCCTAACATACGATAAGGCGGCAATGGAAAAAATACTGGCGTGGTGACTGCTTTATCGCTTAAGTTTTGAAACAAATAATCAACTGCAATATTAGTTGGGCTAATCGTTAAATTTTCACTAACCATTTTAACTGAGGGTGTTCTTATAAATTGAACGCCCCCTGCCGCCGTGGTGCCGGCAGAATCGTTTGCAAACGCCAACCGGCAGACAAAAACAACGCACAAAATTAATACATTATATTTTTTCATCATTTACCAATAAAAAATAAACCAATTTATTTGTCTTCCATCTGTTCATCAAAAGACGTTAAGGTTGGCCGACCATTTTGTTCAAGCAGCAACTGTACTTTTTGCTCAGCTGTTTTAAGCGCCGTTTGACAAGCGCGAGTTAGCGCGATACCCCGCTCAAAATTTTTTAATGACTCTTCCAGGCTTGAACCGCCTTGCTCCATTTGTTCTACTAATTGATTAAGTTCCACCAAGGCTGCCTCAAGATCGAAGGGTTCTACTGAGGATTTAGCTTTTGCCATGTTAGATTCCCGCCTGTTAGATGTTGTCATTGGCATTATAGCGACTTGACCTTTTTTATTCACCTTTTGGTTATTTTTATAACCTGTCTACTTTTGCCTTAATCTTTCCTTAAGGTTTAGTGGGTATATTAAATTAAGTACCTCCTAATTATTTTGTTACGCCCATTAAGCATAAAAGGTGATTTATGATTGAAACTTATTTAGAAACTCGTCGAATCGACGATTTATATCAGATCTTAAGCGACGATATCGATGCCACAACGCTAATGGCACTTGAACAACTATTAGCAAAAATACCTCGGCGATATAATGCCACTTCTAACGCGCAGCTCGAACACTATCATAACGAGGCACACAAACTGCTAATCCATATAAAAGCGATTGTTTTTAATGACGCCGCTGCTGTACCCAATATCTCCCAAGCAGTAATAGACAAACGCATTACCGAACTTGCCACTCAATTACACTTTGATACTGTCAGCCCTTTTCCTCCTCCTATAGCGACGGTTACCCAGCAATTGGCGTTAGTTTATCATTGGCTCATTAACCATAGATGGTTGCAAAAACAAAATTTCCCAGCACCCGCTAAATTAACCGCTGATTATTGTAAAATTTTTGCGTTTAAAGAAGCCGCCGAATTGGCGCCTGTCATTAAGCAATTACTAACTGGTTATCAAAGCAAGTTTGAAGAATATATTAAAGCGCCGAATGAATTATCCAATAGAGAAAATGTTGCCATATTGTCAGCATTAAAAGATATTCAAACTAAATTAGCCAAAAAATCTCAGGAAATAATAGCCACCGAAAAACTACCTTTACTCATTAGCAAAGCTTTTAAAGCATATAAGCGTGAAAATGGATTAGTTAAATTGTTACTGTTAATTAACGGCCACAATAAAAATAATATTTTTGAAAAAATAAAAAGTTTTATTCCTGTCGAATCACAGGAAGCCGCCCAGACTATCATCTACAACCAATCCAGCTTTAACGCGCTTATTCAAAAAATGCTGGCCAGTTTCGCAAAACCACAACCTTTAAAAAAATCCATCCTATTTTCGCCAGCAGTATTAGACCATCTCAACACTGAAAATAACGCATACTTTAGTAAAGATTTTAGCAATGATTACCCTGAACAGGCGATAGCAGATTTTCGTCGCGACAATCATTTAGCAAAAAATAATTATAATATAAAGCCCGATGAAAATGATGATTCTATTAAAACTAAAATTTTTCAGTTTGCTAAAAATCCTATTATTGCCAAACACCTTTTGGCACGCGGCGGCCAAGCACATCAGGCTCCCTTATTAGATACCATTACCACACATCTTAACATCAGCTATAGTCCAAGAAATGAAGAAGGAATGATCTATGACTCACTAATAGCTGGCAGTGCAAGTAATGCCAGCACCATTGAGTTTGGCGATAATATCGCACAAGATGGTGAAGGGGATTATCTCACTATGGACATTAATTTTAAAATTTACGCCCTGTCCCACGCTAAATCTAACAAGTATATTGCTATGAGTGAAGACAATCAGTTTTCATTAGAATTTATTTCAGAAGCCAGCAAAATAAAATTAGGCGAACAGATAAGAAATAGAGAAACACTGAATAGACCGCCGCTTCTGCAAGCAAGTTTAAAAAAGAAATTATATATCGATGCGTATGCTTATAAGCAAGCAAATAAATATTATGCTATGAATAACAACACTATGAGTTTAAGAGAAATCGGTATAGAAGAATTTAATTCTATTAAGGATTTATTATTAGAAGGGAAAACACCCACCCAATCAACTATCCCTCTTTCCATGATTCCTGCTGAAATAGTGGGCGCTACTGACATTCAAAGTGCAGATAATTTATTAGGCAAGATCCGCGTAAAAAATCTTAGCATTGCCATAGATGAACACTATGCTCAACTTAATGTACAATATAAAGATCAAGCGCCTAAAAAATCCAACAAAAAAACTAATTTTATTATTACCGATGGCAGCTATCATGAAGCATTACGTAAAAAATTAGCTAAACTAAGGGGAGAAAAGCGAGCTTTAGAATTACAACCCAACTCAGTAGAAAAACAACGTTGTATCCAAGAAAAAATGCTTGAGATTATCGATGCTGATTTAGAAAGCATTCAAATCGAGCGCCATCATTATAAAACACTTTTCCATACCGCGCATGCAACCGGCGAAAACCTTAATCCCTTAAAAAACATTATCACATTGGCAACCAATCAGTTAGCTGAATATGAACTTAAAAATGAGCAGTTATCTATTCAATTAGCACTACGGCAAACAGATCTAAAAAATGCTAACCAGGAAAGAAATTCGTTTATTAACAAAAAGTATGGGAAAATTAACCCCCTGATAGCAGATCATTTTGTGCCTATTTTTAGCAAAACCTTCGATTTATTAGCGCAACCCGCTCTGCATATTAGAAAACAAAGCAAGGTAGCACCGACGGATGAAGCAAGCATGCTTGAAAATTTGATCAAGCAAACCTTATATGTAAATACAAAACCGAAATATAATATTGCCCATTTAGACAGAGAAAACTTAAATGATTTTATTGATAATCTTAGCCGGTGTATTGCTCAAATAGATGAATATTTAAAACCAGAGCATCGCTCAATGCCTAATAAACTTTCTGATAAAATCAAAAGTACCTTAGATAAATTATATCAGCAGCCAACTCATAGTAATAAACCAGACCGAACTAAACTAACTGTTTATCGTGATACTTTAATTAATATGCAAAACAAGCTAGTTAGTTCAGAGTACTATCAATATCTAAATAATAATCAGGACTTTACCGCTATTAAAACCACCGATACGGTGCTACGGGCGATTCAATCTGAATTAAGCGCTGACAGAGCCTTTACACGTTTAAACGCCAAGGTAAATTCTTTAGCGCATTCTATTGATAAAATCAATTCTACTAAAAAGGACATAGACAATAAAATTGCG
The DNA here is from genome assembly GCA_903897205.1 of uncultured Gammaproteobacteria bacterium. Taxonomy (GTDB): domain Bacteria; phylum Pseudomonadota; class Gammaproteobacteria; order CAIUAS01; family CAIUAS01; genus CAIUAS01. Next base: position 11,744 of record CAIUAS010000026.1, on the reverse strand, counting down.
AAAAAATACTCGGAACTAGCTGAACTAGCTAAGCAGCAGGAAGAACAAACGCCAGTTAATAAATATGCTGCGCATTCCCATTAAGGCTGTACAAATAGGACATAGCCATTCCAGCTAGCATCCGCTTGCGTAATGGCGCGGGGTATTTGCTTATAATAAACTTGTTGCCAAGTGAATTTCGCGAGGTCCTTAATCAACAACTGGGTCGCGGGCATTAAATCAACGTCTTCGTTGATAGATTGCTCGCGCTCACGCCTTAGAAAATAAAGCTTGCTCCAATGATGATAACCAATAGTTCCCAACCATAAGGGTAATCCTGCCTCTGTTTTTAGATGCGCATCCCATAATCTTAGGATTAAAATAGTATTTTGTTGATCTAAATACTTGGTCATTACTAAGACGGGGCGTCGATCTTCATACAATTGAGATAACACCGGTAAATGCTTGCCATTATTTTTTGCTAACAACCCACTAAGCAAAATAACCAAGCTGCCTCGTGATTCCTTGTGCCAACCTCTATCTGTTAAATTTTGTTCTATATTATTTGAGGAACCCGCCCATTGCAGATTAATCACTTGTATTGGTTTGCCAAAGCGATTATAGCGATATAAAGGTATTTGTTTGGCCGCATGGTTCCACCACTGTTGCATATTGATCGTATATTTCGGCCAGTAAGGCGTGTAATCATGCAAAGCTTCAATATAATTTTTTTGAAAATACCCACCCCATGCGAGGGCTAAAGAAAAAATTGCAACAAAGATTACGCCAGTCGGCGCTAAAGCAATGGTGGCACGGCGGCGATAAGAAATGGTTAATCCGCAAGTAATAATAAGTCCTAGCAAGGTTCCGCCGATTACATCCGTTAACCAATGGGCGCCTAAATATAAGCGAGAAAATATAATCGCAATAACCAATACACTAACCGTTAATAAAGCAACCCACCGCCCAATGCGCGCGCGATTATAACTCAATAAAACCGCTAAATAACCGAAAAATAAACAGCTGCCTGCCGCATGGCCACTAGGAAATGACCATCCTTTTGGTGATCGAAATAATCCAGTTGGACGCGGGAAATGGACAAAATGTTTAACTCCTTCCACTGCAACCACCCATAAAAAACCAGCCAAAAACCAATGAATAGCGGCACGCCAATAGCGCTTTAGCAACAACCAAAGCGTTATGGCCAACCACATGAAAAGTAATACAGGCGCTTCACCCACAAAGGTGATCAGCACCATAATTTGATCTAGGATAGTAGCACGCAAGCCACGCATTAAATGGTAAACCGGAGCGTTCCATTCTGTCAGTGGTCCATGTTGAATAACACTATGCGCTAAGCAAAGAAATAATCCGACCAATAAAAGTAGCAATAAACTTAAGCCAAACTGCGCATGATTTTCTGGATAACGTGGGTCTTGTAAAAAATGATCGAGTCTATACAAACGGGGATGTTGCCTAACCCAACTCCACCAAAAGGCTAATAAGCGGTGCACTTTCGACATAATGGAAAAATAAATCTGCTTAAGTAACCAGGAAACGCACCAAAATATTAAGAGCGCTACCACACTGAAAAACAACAATCGGGTTGCCATTTCAGGGGGCAACTCTTGTGATGCGGCGCCAATTAATATGCCTGGCAGCATGTAAGCAGGCGCCCACAAAATACCAGAAATACAATCCACTAATATAAATCGCGCTGGCCGCATAGACAGCATGCCAGCAATTAAAGGGACAATCGGCCGCATAGGGCCAATAAAACGGCCTAGAAAAACACCTTTTCCGCCATGTTGCCGAAAAAATAATTCGCCTTTCTCTAATAATTTGGGGTAATGCCGAAATGGCCAACGCTCACGTACTTGCTGATGATAACGATAACCCAGCCAAAAACTTAAGACATCACCCGCAATAGCGCCGACAATTGACCAAAGCGTGATGTCAATAAAAGGCAGCACAGCGGTGCCGATTAAAACACCTATTGCCGTCATGACCACCGTGCCAGGAACTAGCAGTCCAACAACCGCCAAAGACTCAAAAAAAGCAATTAAAAAAGCGGCAAAGCCTGCCCAATGCGGATGTAAATGCAACCATGCGAGATAAGGTTTCAGTAATTCTGACGTCACTATCTGCTATTCCACTATTTCGCCAGCGGCTTGTTTATCCGCATGGTAAGACGACCGGACTAACGGACCGCTAGCGACGCGAATAAAACCCATTTCCTGCGCTAATTTGCCCAGTCGCTTAAAGGCATCTGGGGTTACATACCGCGCTACGGGTAAATGATGTTTACTCGGTGCAAGATATTGCCCCAAGGTGATCATATCAATATCATGAGCACGCATATCCTGCATGACTTGCACTATTTCTTCATCGGTTTCCCCAAGCCCTAACATAATCCCTGACTTAGTAGGGATGCCTGGAAAACGTTTTTTAAAGTCCTGTAATAATTTAAGCGACCAGGCATAATCGGAACCTGGCCTGGCCTGTTTATAAAGCCGAGGAGCAGTTTCAATATTATGGTTAAATACATCTGGCAATGCTGGCTCCATTGCTTTTAAAGCAACTTCCATACGCCCACGAAAATCGGGCACTAAGACTTCAATGCTTATTTTAGGTGAGGCCTTGCGCGTCTCTTGAATACAGGCGGTAAAATGTCCTGCCCCGCCATCGCGCAAATCATCGCGATCAACAGAAGTAATCACCACGTATTTCAACTCCATCAAGGCGATGGTTTTAGCTAAATTAATGGGCTCTTGTGGATCCAAAGGATCTGGGCGCCCATGCGCCACATCGCAAAATGCACAACGCCGAGTGCACTTATCGCCCATAATCATAAACGTTGCCGTACCATGACTAAAACATTCACTTAGATTAGGGCAAGACGCTTCTTCGCATACCGTATGCAAGCGATTCTCACGCAAGATATCTTTTAACCTAGCCACAGCTGGTGTAGCAGGAATTTTTATTCTTATCCAATCAGGCTTACGCAGCGGTTCACTGGCATCAATCTTAATCGGAATCCGCGCTAATTTCGCCGCACCACGTTGTTTATCGTTAGGATTTGTTTGATCCATAATTTTTCTCTTTAATAATTTATTCTGTTTTAGGCTTTATCTTAAACTCTTTTCCAAAACAGGCATCAGATCCCCCACCACCTGCAACAAACTATCCGGCCCACCCAATGCACTAACCTGCGTCATCGCCAAATCCTTAAATCCACAAGGATTAATCCGCGAAAAAGGCGCCAGATCCAACGCCACATTCAGCGCCAAGCCATGATACGAGCAGCCACGACGAATACGCAAGCCGATTGAACAAATTTTTGCATCTTCTACATAAACCCCCGGCGCATCTTTATGGGCAAGCGCAGTAATATCATACAATGCCAGTAAATCAACCATCGTTTTTTCTAAGGCGCTTACCAAAGCTCGCACTCCCATGTCACGCCGCCGAATATCTAACAACACATACACCATCAGCTGACCAGGCCCATGATAAGTGACTTGCCCACCTCTATCGACGGGAATTACCGGTATCTCACCCGGATTTAACACGTGTTCCATTTTACCGTTTTGCCCTAAGGTAAAAACGGGCGGATGTTCAATAAACCAGATTTCATCCAGCGTTTCTGAGGTGCGGCGGTCCGTAAAATCACGCATGGCTTGCCAGGTCGTTAGATAATCACTTTGCTTTAACGGACGAAAAATTAATTTATTCACTAATGTCATTATCATTCACTTCATAAACCATGACAGGCTCAACCCGACCTTTGACATGAATGGAGCCTAGCGATTTGCAACTAAACTTGCCTACAACCGCTTTATAAGTTTGCTCACTCACTAAGATTCGAGTGCCTAATTCTTTAGTGGCCGATTCTAAACGAGCCGCTAAATTAACCGTATCTCCTATAGCAGTATATTCCATCCGTTGTTTAGAACCTATATTTCCTACAATCGCAACGCCTGTATTAATACCAATGCCCATGCGAAAATTAATTCCGCGCTCTACTTGCCATCTTTCCGTTAAAGCAATTAATGATTTTTGCATGGCAAGGGCTGTATTAATCGCATGCTCTTCTTGGATAGCATCATCCAGCGGCGCACCAAAAATAGCCATAAAACCATCGCCTAAAAACTTATCCAACATGCCTTCATATTCAAACACCGCATCAATCATCTTCTCAAACGCTTCATTTAATAAACTAACGACTTCTTCTGGCGGCAAGTTTTCTGCAAAAGCGGTGAAGTTTCTAACGTCACAAAATAATACCGTAATTTTACGACGCTCACCTTGTACTTCAGGTAATTTGCCCGTTTCAATAATTTTCTCAGCCACTTGATTAGAAACATAACGTGCCAGACTCGTTTTCAAATTATCGCGTTGGCGAAAACCTAATACCATCGCATTAACAGCTTCGCCTAAAACAGCAAACTCATCTTTTGTTTTGATATAAACTTTTGTTTCTAAATCACCCTTACCAATCTTGCCTACCGCATCTGTAAGCGTATCCAGTGATTTCGTCACTTGCTTAGCTAAAAAATACGCTAACAACACTGCAAGTAATAAGGCTAAACCCAATCCTAAAAAACCCATCTTTAATAAATGATTAAGACGCGCCTTGACAATATGGTCATCAATATCAACGGCTACCGCCGCAACTACTCGGCCTTTTTTATCATAAATTGGCGCATGCGCCGCTAACCATTCGCCTCTTTTATCCTGTACAAATCCTGCTTGTGCCGTGGCTTCGTTTAATAAATAAGGTTGTTTAGACTTAAATTTATAGAGATCACCGATGTGTGATTTATCAAGCCCCGCTTCATTGGCATCCACGCCAAAAACAAGCTGGGTAGGATTGCCTATTTTTGGCATTAACGTATAGATATATTTAACAAACACATCAGAACGCCGATTATTATCTCGAACCCTACGCAATAAGGTTTCGTATTTATGATAAATAGGGGAAGCTTCATCAGAGCGTTTATTTAAACTTGCTAATGCATCGCCATTAATATTAGCGGCAACTGCCGCCGCAATGGAGAGGGCTTTTGAATTCATTTGTTCGCGCAAATGTTTTTGGGCGTCATGATAAAAAACGGCGAGCAACACGCCATTCGTGATCAAGGTTAATCCCATCAATATCACGAATAACTTGATTTTATATTTCATTTTGACAAATCCTTTTTAGCTCGAAAATATTGCGTATTTTTATAAAAATCTAACGCTGCATTCGCTGGCCACCAAGCAGGAATTCCTAAAATCGGTACCGGCACTAACTTAGTGTGTGCAGCCACCGCCTTGTGCTGCATTAAATTCTCACTGACTAAGCAGTCAACTTCATTAATTTTTTGCGATAAAGACTGCTTAAAAAACCTATCCGATACTTTAAAAAGCAGCCCGCTCCCCGTCATACCAAGATAGGGCTTTAAGCCTTTCTCATATAAAGCATGTCCGGTTATTAAAAATTGCATTTTTGTTTTGACACACTCGCGACGTTGCCAGAATAATTCTTGCCAATGTTGTCCCCTTAATAATTCCAATAAAGTTTCATCACTACTGACTACAATTACGCCATTTTCATCTAAGTGCGTTAAAATATTTTCAACAGGCGTTCTGGTTTTTTGTATTACCGTACGTTGTTTTATATGATGGTATTGCCAATGATTAAACGCCGCTTTAATTTTTGGAAAAGTTAGCCACACCAACATATTAAAAAAATCATGCCAGTTATTCAGCCGTGTTAACACCTCACCTCGTAAATAAACACTAGGTTCATAGCTATAAATAAATTCCTGACTTTTAGTCACTTGTCGAATAAAGCGGATGGGCGAGCCATTACAATTATTAATCTTTTTGGCATACTCAGCCGCGTGCTGATTATAATCAGCAATCGTAGGCCACTCCATTTTTGCTTGCCAAGCGCCATTATAGGCATCGGTTAGTAGCTCAAACAAAGGTAATTGTGAGATAAAATCAGGTTGCCAGGTATCATTCATCATTGTTATTTTATAATTAATAAAAAGTCACAAGATACCCATTCTCTCATTTAATCAAAGCAGAGTCTCTGCTACAATTCACGAAATTTAAATTATTAATGGGGAATGACATGACAATTAAAGTAGCAATTAATGGCTATGGCCGCATTGGCCGTAATATCTTACGCGCACTTTATGAATGCAAGGGCAAGCAAGATATCCAGATTGTCGCGATTAATGATTTAGGAAACGTAGAAACTAATGCCCACCTAACCCGTTATGATACTACGCATGGTAAATTTCCTGGCACCGTGCAAGTTGAAGGCGATTCCCTTATTGTAAACGGCGATCGCATCCGCGTGGTTGCAGAGCGCAATCCGCAAAATCTACCTTGGGGCGCCCTGGGAGTTGATGTCGTATTTGAATGTACCGGCTTATTTGCTAACCGTGAAAAAGCCTCTATGCATTTAGCGGCTGGCGCAAAAAAAGTGCTAATTTCCGCACCCGCCGGTAAAGAGGTAGATGCAACCATTGTTTATGGCGTTAACCATCAAAGCTTAAAAGCAACCGACACCATTATCTCTAATGCATCTTGCACAACCAACTGTTTAGCTCCCATTGTTAAACCTTTACATGAAAAATTAGGCTTAGTAAATGGCTTAATGACCACCATCCATGCCTATACCAACGATCAAGTATTAGTGGATTCTTATCATAGTGATTTACACCGCGCCCGCTCTGCCACTCACTCGATGATACCAACGAAAACAGGAGCAGCGGCAGCCATTGGCTTAGTATTACCAGAATTAACCGGCATGTTAGATGGCTTTGCCATGCGCGTTCCTACCATTAATGTTTCTGTCGTCGATTTAACCTTTCACGCTAAACGCGAAACCAATGTGGCTGAAATTAATCAAATCCTCAAAGAAGCTTCCCAAGGTGAGTTAAAAGAAGTTTTAGCCTATAATGAAGACCCCTTAGTTTCGATCGATTTCAACCACAATCCAGCGTCTTCCATTTTTGACGCCACCCAAACTAAAGTCATTGGCAGCTTAGTGAAAGTGCTCGCTTGGTATGATAATGAATGGGGATTTTCTAACCGAATGTTAGATGTAACGACTGCTTGGATGAAAGCGCGTTAATATCGTTTGAATGGGACAGCAAAATATAAGAGCTATTTATATTTTGCTGTCCTTGAAAAAAATATCGTGATAGAAAAGCCACCTACTCTCAGCAGATAATTAACAATTAAACCCAAAAAGTAGTACTTTTCATTAGCTTAGACATGCAACGCATTAATCCTTTGATAGGGAGAGGTAATTCGCTGGCGCCTGCTTGAATAGCTGTCATAGCGTGACGTTGTTCATCTTCGCGCATTTTTTCAAGAATTTTACGGCTCTTCTGATCGGTAGTCGGCAATTTCTGCAAATGTTCCGTCAAGTGTTGCTCTACTTGGCGCTCTGTTTCTGCTAAAAACCCTAAATTCACCTGATCGCTGATTAAACCTGCCGTTACGCCCATGGCCAACGATCCCATATACCATAGCGGATTTAAAAAACTAGGGCGGCTATTTAACTCGGTAAGGCGCTGTGCACACCAGGCTAAATGATCCCCTTCTTCTTTGGCCGCCTGCTCAAATTTTACTTTAATGGCAGCTGAACGCGCAGTTAATGCCTGGCCTTGATAGAGCGCCTGCGCGCACACTTCTCCGGTATGATTGATCCGCATTAATCCGGCAATATAGCGTTGCTCTTTGGGGGTAAAATTAACGTCAGGACAGTCTTTTGCTGGACTAGGATTAGTACCGACCAGTTGCCGCTCAGGTAATAATGTTTTTAACATTTGGTCTAGGTTAATTAAACATTTATCAAATAAAGAATACTGTCGTAAGCTATTGCGCATAGAACCTTCTTAGAATATTTAATCGAACACGGCCTTATTATGACATAAAAACAGCGCTTCATAATTAAGCGCTCTGAAATTAATTTACCTAATTTTGTTTACCCAAAAACTAGTAATAGCTACTATTATCCGCTATGCTAGCCGCAGTCATTGTCCAAAATGGTAAATAAATCAATCAATTAATTTTGCCTAGATTTGAGCAACTTAACTCATATGAACGTTAAAGATATCCGCCGTAAAAATCTACGCGCTCTTGCTCGAGCCATCGGCGGCGTGACTCAATTAGCTAAGTATCTAGGAAAAACTCAAAGTCAAATCAGCCATCTTATTGGCACAAATCCCGTTAAAAACATCGGCGACCGCTTTGCCTCCCACGTTGAAAAAACATTTGATAAACCCATGGGGTGGCTTGATCAAGATCACTTTGATATTCAAGAAACGAGCGGTATTTACAGTGCTAACCCGTTAAGACGCAGCTCTTTTCAACTACCTTGCATTAGTTGGTCAGAAGCTGAGCAGTGGCTTCGCAACCCAGAGGAATTCACCACCAAAACCTTCCCCAACAGCCTCATCACAAACCTACCCGTTAGCCCACAAGCTTTTGCCGTTAAAGTGGAAGGCGATATGATGGAAGCGCCCAGTGGTAATAGCTTTCCGCACGGCTGCACTATCGTGGCTGACACCGATCAATCTGCCCGCAATGGTGCTTATGTGCTGGCCAAAATAACAAATGAAAACAGCCTTATGTTTAGGCAATTAGTCGTTGATGGCAGCAAACGTTATCTTAAACCACTCAATCCACGCTATCCTGTTATTGAACTAACGCCCCAAGGAACGATTTGTGCAATAATAAAATTAATGTTGATGGAGTTTAAGTAAACTTAACTAAACACTCACCCCATGCAAAAATCCCATTGCCTGGTTATCACCTTTAAAGCTGCCTGTTTAACAACCAATGCCGCTGCATAACCTGTTATTTTAGGCAACACAAACATAGACCAATCCGCAGACGATTGTGCCGCATCGTATAAAGCAATAATACGAGCTGGTTCATGTGGCAACAACGTGACCTCTACTTTTGCCAACGAATAAGCCAATCCCTCACCCAACGCTTTTAAAAAAGCTTCTTTGCGTACCCAGCCGGTAAAAAAGGCTTGTTTTTTAGCACTGCCTGTTAGGTTTTTAATAATTTGATATTCATTGGCTGTAAAAAACCGTTCGGCAATGCCCTCTATATCTAATTCCTTCTCACAATATTCCACATCAACTCCCACCGTTGGGGCGTAAGTAACCGCTATAAGCGCTTTGGTATTGGCATGGGAAAGATTAAATTGCAAATTAGGCGCTTGTATTAATTCTGGTTTACCATGTGCATTATACTGGAATTGCAACTGCTCTGCGGATATTTGACTATATTGGCTTAATAATTTGCGCAATATTGCACGCGCCGCAATAAAGCGTGCGCGATCACGTGGAAAATAAAAACGTTGGGCGCGCTGGCGCTCGTCAGCACTGAGTAAATTAAATAACTGTTCAATTTTTTCTTCTGGCAATACTAAATCAGCACACCATACATGCACTTCATCTGTTTTTAGTGGTGAAAATTCATTCCATAAAACCCAATTATTATTTATCATCAATAAATATTCTAGCAAATAAGATTAAGTATTTTATTTTAACTAGCTCTAAAATCATACCGTTATTATCCCGGCAACAGGATAAAAAAGTTTGTAAGTCTTTATTCACCAATAGCTAGCACTCTCAAATACTTATAGATATACTCATTATTATCAAACATGAAAAAATACAAACAAGGAAAATATGCAAGGGATACCGCCTAACGGTTTAGCGTTTCGCTTGATACAAGAGGGCTCATTAGACGCTAAAACAGCGCAAGCGGCGGTCGAGGATTCCAAATCACAGCAAATGCCTTTTATCAGCTATTTAATCCGGGAAAAACTTGTAAATCCCGCCAAACTTGCCAATGCGGTATCACAAGATTTAGGCTTGGCCTTGTTTGATTTAAGCGCTTTAGATTTAACAATGCTTCCTTCCAAATTTTTAAATGAAAAATTAATTCACAAACATCAAATGCTGCCCTTATTACACAAAGGGAAATATCTATTTATTGCTACGGCCGATCCCACCAATCAAGCTGGCTTAGATGAGTTTAAATTTAATACCGGTCTATCGCCACAAACTATTTTAGTTGAAATCGATAAGTTAACTATACTCATAGAACAACTCTTAACCGCGCAAGAAACCGCTGCTTTAGGCGACTTAACTGACTCTGCTTTAGATCAATTAGCCATTACCACCGAAGCAGCTACCGATCCTATTAATTCATCTGACATAGATTCTGACATAGATGATGCCCCCATCGTCAGATATGTTAATAAAATTGTCTTAGACGCTATTAATCAAAACGCTTCCGACATTCACCTAGAACCTTATGAAAATAATTATCGGATCCGTTACCGCATTGATGGCATTTTATACACCATAGCAAATCCTCCTGTGAATTTAGCTAATCGCATTACAGCGCGCATTAAGATCATAGCGCAAATGGATATCTCAGAACGGCGCATTCCGCAAGATGGTCGTTTCAAAATGGTTTTATCTAAACAACGAACCATTGATTTTCGCGTAAATAGCTGCCCCATTGTTAACGGTGAAAAAATAGTTATTCGGATTCTAGATCCCAGCCATAACATTTTAACTATTGGCAATCTAGGGTTTGACGACGCTCAAAAAACATGGTTTTTAAAAGCCATTAATAAACCGCAAGGAATGGTGTTAGTCACAGGGCCCACTGGTAGCGGTAAAACCATTACTCTCTATGCTGCACTTAATTTATTAAATACAGAAGCAATTAATATTTCTTCCGTTGAAGATCCAGTCGAAATTTATTTAGAAGGCATTAATCAAGTCAACATTAACCCTAAAGCGGGTTTGACTTTTTCCACCGCTTTGCGCGCTTTTTTGCGCCAAGATCCTGACGTAATCATGGTTGGTGAAATTCGCGATTTAACAACGGCGGAAATAGCCATTAAAGCCGCTCAAACGGGCCATTTAGTTTTATCCACTTTACATACGAATAGTGCCGCCGAGAGTTTGGTGCGCCTTATTAATATGGGCGTGCCTCAGTATAATATTGCAACCTCCCTCGTTTTAATTATTGCACAACGTTTAGCACGTTGCTTATGTGAGCACTGCAAAATTAAATTAAGCATACCTCAACCAATTTTATTAAAAGAAGGCTTTAGCGCAGCTGAGACAGCACATTTAATACTTTACGGGCCCAAAGGCTGCGAGCACTGCACCCAGGGTTATAAAGGACGGATTGGAATTTTTGAAGTGTTATACGTCACCGAAAATATAAGTGATTTAATTATGCGCGGCGGTAACGCCTTAGATTTATTAGCCTGCGCGCGCAGTCATGGCATGCTCACCTTACGCGAATCCGGTTTAAATAAAGTAAGACTTGGCATTACTAGCCTTGCTGAAATTAACAGCGTTACTACCGATTAAAATTTATGAATAAACCAGCAAAATTTTATACCTATCTTTGGGAAGGAACCAATCGACGCGGTGAAACCATTAAAGGCGCACAACATGCCTCCGATATTAATATCATTAAAAATGATTTAAGACGACAAGGTATTTTTCCTACCCATATTAAAAAAAAATCTCAGTCTATTTTTAAATCCAACCGAGTTAACCAACTCGACATCACCTTATTTAGCCGTCAAATTGCCACCCTGTTAGACGCTGGTATTCCATTGATTCAAGCGCTAGATTTAAGCGCGCGCGGCACAGAAAAACCCACCCTACAAGCATTAATTATTAACTTAAAAACAACTATTGAAG
>CAIUAS010000025.1 GCA_903897205.1 uncultured Gammaproteobacteria bacterium | reverse complement strand
TTACAAGCATTGTAGATTACGCTAAACGTAATCTTTTGACCCCGCAGGAATCAACGCTCAATAAATTGCAGCTTTTTGATATTGTCACCTACCTTGCAGATATAGAATTCCTTAAGCAACGCTTCTTACAAAAGAATGACCTGCCGGCTATTGAATATTTCGTCCACAAGCTTGAGATTAATGATAAAAGGGCTTTAGACGTGTTAAATGATGCAGGTATTAATATTAAAACCTTACTAGAACATACCATTAAGAATGAAAATTTCCTCGCTCTAAGTAAGTTAATTAAGAATTCTTCCATCAAAGAATTACTAAATTCTGATTCAGGATTGGGAAAGAGCTTACGAAATAATTTAACACAGTCCTATTCAGATGCTTTAGAGCATAATAACCAAAACTGGGTAAAGGCTGTAGCAGCTGTGTTAAATAAGGACTTACCTAGCTTAGATTAATTCCATACATTATCATTTACCATGGCCACCAGAATTTAGGCCAGCTAGAGCATCAGCTTCACGTTGTTTAATTAATTTTTGTACATTAGTTAAAGGTTTCGAACCTGGACTAGATTCAGGTGCAACTGCAGTAGCAGAAGTAGTTGGTGAACTTGGCCGAGACGGTAGCGGCGGAGGAACAGATGATGTAGTCTTAGTAGTCCCTGCTGCACCTTGCAATTCCGATTTCTGGGCTTCTGACAATCGCGCAGGAATTGCTGGCGGCGAAGCTGATGAACCTGGCCGAGGCGGTACCGGCGGAGGAACAGGTGATGTGGTATTAGTAGTCTCTACTGCACTTTGCAACTGTGATTTCTGTGCACTGGATAATCGGTCAGGAATTGCTGGCGGTACAACTGGTGGTTTATCAAGATCTGGCCGAGCTGGTCTCGGTGGAGCTTGTCCGGCTGTTTCTTTTTTAGCCCCCATATTCTCCTGTAACTTTTGCGCTTGTTCTAAAGCAGCTTTCAATTCCGCAGGATCCAAATCAGGAAACCCATCACCTTTTAGAGTGGGAGTGGTCGTACCAGAAGATCCTGGAGATGGAGGCGCACTAGTTGGAAACATCTCTGGTAAGGATTCTTGTGAAGCTTGCTTTTTAAACAGTCGGTTTGATTGCAATTCACTCGACTCCATCGTTCGAGGAGGACTATCAGACGATCTAGGAGATGACGGCTTACTTTGCGGTGTTTCTGTCGCTGATTTCTGACTTGGTGACGAAGACTTAGTTCCTAATGCTTCAGCTTGATATTTTTCAAGCTCCTTTTTAAATTGCTCCCTATCAATAAATTTCACAACACGATACTTTCCTGGCGCAGATGGTGTTTCTGATGGTGGAATTACTGTACCAGAAGAAGATGGGACAGTTGTGGAAGAGCTAGTTGTGGATTGTTTATCAGCTTGAGCAGCTAAAAATGCGGTATAATCTTCATCCAATTTCAAGGGTTTGAAAACTTGGGCATGAACCTTATTCAAAGGCGGTCTATTTGGCCTTGCAGGAGTTGAGCGATCTGGAGTTGTAGTATCCGCTGCTGGCGCACTAGTAGTTGTAGAAGTAGACGGGGACGAAGATAAACCATGCACTTCAGGTTTAACCTGTGTTACTACGCCAGGTCCTACCGGCCCACTTCGTTGATTTGTGGCCACAAATTCTTGCAATGCATCAGCATTAAGATTTTCCCGCTTTGGTTGAGCTATAGCCGGAACTAACGTTACACTGCCATGTAATTTTAATTGATTTGATGAAGACAAGTGCCTATCGCCAATGCCACCACCAACCCTAGCGACTTGATCAGTCGATATTCTAAGATCTTTACTAAACCTAGAAGCTAAAGTTTGTTTATCCGATAAACTTTCTACCAACTCTTTAGAAAGTGCATCTTTATTTGCTTCTAAATATTTACTACCTAATGCTGATAACTTGGGGAGTAGGCCTGCTGTAATTTTATTTACTGTTTCTTCTGAAACTTCTTTGCCACTAGTTTGCTTTAACGC
>CAIUAS010000024.1 GCA_903897205.1 uncultured Gammaproteobacteria bacterium | reverse complement strand
GGGTTCGGTACCTTTCGAAACATAAGTGACGGGTTTACAAAACCCGACACGCTTCGTAATTCACACCTAGTCAATATAATGAGCGCCGAAGTTCAGACGCTTTCAACCTAAAGGACTAACCCGCGTCAGATAGTCAGTTGCACTTAGTTTAGGCATAATCTCTTGCAATACCATCAACATCAGCACAAAAGCAGTGCCTTCGTTGCTAATAGATTTCGGCTATCGCCTATGGTATTGATGTCTAAAAGCACCTTGCTGAAGTTGATCTGGCATTAGTAGGCGTTCATAATCTTCAAGAAAGGTTATAATTAGCCATTATTAAAGCAAATACACACTTTTATACCGCTAACATCGAAATCTTTATGACGAATGAGTATAAAACTTGGAGTGTAATAGCTTCAGCTATTACTTTTAAAACAGCTGAAGCTGTTTTACTCCAAATACACAGGTGTGGCTCCACTATATAAACTTTAAAAACTACACATCCTCCCCATTACCATAAGTTTACTATCCTACATGCAACCGGCTTTTATTCATTTAAGATTACATAGCGAATTTTCGTTGGTCGATGGTACGGTCAAGATTAAGGCTTTAGCTAAACGTTTAGCTGAGCTTAATATGCCTGCCATTGCGGTAACAGAGCATGTTAATTTATTTTCTTTAGTCAAATTCTACAATGCTGCGAGAAGCCAAGGCATCAAACCTATAGCGGGTGCTGATGTTTTAATATATAACCCCGATGAACCAACAATTCCCTTTCGGCTTACGTTGCTGGTTAATAATAATGTAGGTTATGTCACGCTGACAGAGTTGGTCTCAAAAGCTTATCAAGAAGGTCAGTATTTAGGCGTACCTATGCTCCAATACGAATGGGTAGTCGCCAATCATCAAGGTTTAATTGCTATCTCGGGCGCTATGGATGGCGATATTGGTAAAGCGTTAATTTCGGGTAAAAAAAGTGTAGCCCAGAGTTTAGCTCAGCAATGGTCAGATTTATTTGAAAATGCTTTCTATTTGGAAATACAACGTGTCGGCAAACCTGATGAAGAAATTTATATTGAAGCTGCTTTAGAGCTTGCATCACTAACTGGTTTACCTGTGGTTGCTACCAATGATGTGCGCTTTCTTGAGCAAAAAGATTTTGCGGCGCATGAGGTGCGGGTTTGCATTAATCAGGGGCGTGTATTAGATGATGAGCGTAGACCTAAAGATTATACCGATCAACAATATTTACGCAGTACCGAAGAAATGCTGCAGTTGTTTGCTGATATTCCAGAAGCCTTAGAAAATAGCGTAGAAATTGCCAAACGCTGCACCATTACGATGACGTTGGGTGAGAACTTCTTACCTGATTTCCCTGTGCCAGCTGGCATGACCTTAAGTGAGCATATGACGCTAGAGGCAGAAAAAGGTCTTGAAGATCGTTTTCTACATTATCCGGCGATAGGTAAGGGCTCGGATGAAGAAAATAGGCGGGTTTATTATCAGCGCTTAGATTTTGAATTGAAAATGATCAGCCAAATGGGATTCCCCGGTTATTTTATGATTGTTGCTGATTTTATTCAGTGGGCAAAAAGTAATTTTATTCCTGTTGGCCCTGGTCGTGGTTCTGGTGCTGGTTCATTAGTAGCCGGTTGT
>CAIUAS010000023.1 GCA_903897205.1 uncultured Gammaproteobacteria bacterium | reverse complement strand
TGCTGGCTTCAAAATTTTGCTGCAATAATTAGGAGCAACAGGTAATTTATAACTGCTGTTTGTGATGGTTGACAAAAAGTATACATAGCATACCATATAAGTATGGAAATGCCCGTTTATAACTATGTTGACGAAAAAAATTTGAAGCTCTTGCAAGAAAGAGGGATAGGCTTTGAAGATATAATAGCTGTTTTAAACAGCAAGAGATGTTTGGCGGTGCTTGATCACCCTAATCCCACTAAGTACCCAAACCAGAAAATTTATGTAGTTGATATTAATGGCTATGCTTATCTTGTACCGTTTGAAAAACGTGGCAATACCTCTTTTCTTAAAACTATCTATCCCAGCCGCAAAATCACTCGGCTCTATCAAGAAAAGTTACTAAATAAGGTGAAAAAAGATGAACAAAAGTAAACAAGATATATTTAATATTAAACTTGATGCGGAAGAACAGGAAATAGAAGACGCTTTACCGGATGTTTGGGAAAAACTGCCTTTTTCAGCTAACCAAGCTGAAGAATTAGCATTTGCAAAAAAAGCGGCTGCTAATTATCTAAAAAAAGATACTAAAATTAATATTAGACTGACTAGCCACGATGTTGAAGGGTTAAGGCGAATTGCTGTTAAAGAAGGTTTGGCTTATCAAACATTAATTGCCAGTATTTTACATAAATATGTTATTTATCACTTAGGTAGTTAAGAAATTTAATAGGCTATAAAAATATTTGGTATTAGCTTACCGAGATTACAATGCATCCATTGCCAATCGCATATCTGCTATAAACTGTGTAGCAGCTTGTGTGATTTGTTTTACATCTTCATTGCCAATGGCTGCGATATGCGCAATTAAAGCACTTCCTACAATAACGCCATCTGCTATTTTAGCAATGGCAGCGGCTGATTTTGGATCGCGAATGCCAAAGCCAACTGCAATTGGCAAGGTAGCCGTTTGACGGATTTGAGCTAATTTTTCAGCGACTTCTGCCACATTAATTTGCTTAGAGCCGGTTACGCCTTTTAAGGATACATAATAATGATAACCACCCGATTTTTGGCAAATCAGTGTTAGCCGCTCGGCGGTGGTAGTGGGCGTTATTAAAAATATTAAAGGAATATTATATTGATTTAATTCAGCTAATAATTCAGTGGCTTCTTCAATGGGTAAATCAACTAGTAATATACCATCCACGCCTGCTTGCTGTGCCATTGCCGCAAATTTAGCATAACCCATTGTCTCAATAGGATTTAAGTATCCCATTAAAATCACTGGCGTATTAGCATCTAGTTGACGAAATTTTCTAACCGTTTCCATCACATCAAATAATGTCACTCCGTGCTTTAATGCACGTTCATGCGCTGCTTGAATAGTCGGGCCTTCGGCCATGGGATCAGAAAATGGCATACCTAATTCAATTAAATTAGCGCCGGCATCAACGAGAGCATGCATTAAGGGAACGGTAATATCTAAATTAGGATCGCCTGCCGTGATATATGGAATTAATGCTTTACGACTCTGCATTTTTAATTGAGCAAACGTTGTGTTAATTCGATTCATAAAATTATATTTTAAAGTAGTAAATTAAAATTCTAAGTTAGACCGTAATTCCATCTAACGCAGCCACCGTATGAATATCTTTATCGCCTCTGCCAGATAAATTTACAATGATAATGGCATCTTTGCCTAATTTAGGAGCCAATTGATTTACATAGGCCAATGCATGGCTTGATTCTAATGCCGGTATAATCCCTTCCAAACGCGTTAGTTCACGAAAGGCAGCCAAAGCTTGTTCATCAGTTACTGCAACATATTCAGCACGACCAATATCTTTTAACCAGGCATGCTCAGGGCCTACGCCAGGATAATCTAAACCGGCGGAAATTGAGTGCGTTTCGGTAATTTGGCCATGTTCATCGGCTAATAAATAAGTACGATTACCATGTAAAACACCTTTTTTGCCAGCCACCAATGATGCCGCATGCTTGCCTGAATCAATGCCCTCTCCTGCCGCTTCCACGCCATACAGTTTAACTTGCTCATCCATTAAAAAAGGATGGAATAAACCGATAGCATTTGAGCCTCCACCAATACAAGCCACTAAAGCATCTGGCAAACGTTTTTCTTGTTCTAAAATTTGCATCCTAGTTTCTTGGCCTATGATCGCATGAAAATTGCGTACCATTTGTGGATACGGATGCGGCCCCGCTACCGTGCCAATAATATAAAAAGTGTTATCGACATTAGCGACCCAATCTCGCATGGCTTCATTTAAAGCGTCTTTTAATGTTTTAGAACCTGAATAAACAGGCACCACTTCAGCGCCTAATAATTTCATGCGATAGACATTCATACTCTGGCGCTTGATATCTTCTGCACCCATATAAACGACACACTGCAAGCCTAATCGTGCAGCAACCGTGGCGGTAGCAACCCCATGCTGTCCTGCACCCGTCTCAGCGATTACGCGTGTTTTACCCATACGTTTAGCTAATAACGCCTGACCCACAGCATTATTAATTTTATGAGCACCCGTGTGATTAAGATCCTCACGTTTTAAATAAATGCGAGCACCCGCTAATTTATTCGTCCAACGTTCTGCAAAATATAAAGGCGATGGTCTGCCGACAAAATATTTTAAATCGTAATCAAGCGTGGCTAAAAAAGCAGGATCATGACGGTAATGTTCATAGGCCTTGGTTAATTCTTCTATGGGAGCTAATAAAGTTTCTGGCACAAAACAACCACCGTAAATACCAAAATGTCCCT
>CAIUAS010000022.1 GCA_903897205.1 uncultured Gammaproteobacteria bacterium | reverse complement strand
TGCGAAAGCGATGGCTGGCTTTTTGTATTTTTTCCATAGGTGGCTCCTGGTATGAGTGATGTGTTAAGAAGTAAAAGTATCTTATATGATTAATTATCGATTTACAATAATTATTTATTCATTTGCGAGTATTTATTGTTGTGATTAGCGGGTGGAGTTCGTTTTGCTAATAAAAAATTTTGCATCCCGTGGCAAGTAGTGGATACTGGTGCGCAATTGGCTTTATTAACTTTAATTGGAATTATTTATGCAAGCTGTTGACACGCTTTTATATCCTCGTTGGATTGTTCCTATTGAACCTTATGAATCGGTATTAGAAGATCATGCGATTGCTATTCATGAGGGCCGCATTATTGCTTTGTTGCCAGCGAAGCAGGCAAAAATAACTTACTTAGCAAAGAACACTTTATATTTAGCGGATCACGTGGTGATGCCAGGCTTGGTGAATTCCCATGCACATAGTGCAATGACTTTATTTCGTGGCATGGCAGATGATTTAGCGTTGATGGATTGGTTAGAAAATCATATTTGGTTAGCAGAAAAACAATGGATGAATGATACGTTTGTTTATGATGGTACTCAATTAGCTATTTTAGAGATGTTGCGCAGCGGCACGACTTGTTTTAATGATCATTATTTTTTTCCGAATGGCGTTGCGCGAGCCGCAGTAGATTTAGGAATGCGCGCCGTAGTGGGATCATTAATTATCAGTTTTGGTTCATGCTACGCACTAACAGCCGAAGATTATATTGCTAAAGCCATGGAAACTTATTGGCGGTGGAAAGATAATTCTTTAATAAGCACTACTATCGCGCCACATGCACCATATACGGTAGATGATCAAAGTTTTATTAAAATTAAAGAATTAATGGATGAACATTTATTGCGGGCGCATATCCATTTGCATGAGACTAAAGGTGAGGTTGAGCAAAGTTTAAAAGATTATGGCAAGCGCCCTCTCAAACGTATTGCCGATTTTGGTTTAATGTCTGAGCGTTTAATTTGCGTTCATATGACACAAATTAATAAGGAAGATTTAGCTGTTTTACAAGCATCAGGGGCGCATGTTGTGCATTGTCCTGAATCTAATCTTAAATTGGCAAGTGGATTATGTCCTACAATGCAATTGTTTCAAGCGAATATTAATGTGGCATTAGGTACGGATGGAGCTGCCAGTAATAATGATCTCGATATGTTTGCTGAAATGCGTATGGCAGCTTTATTAGCTAAGGCAGAGGCAAATGAACCCACCGCGTTAAAGGCGGCAACCGCCTTACAGATGGCTACTTTAAATGGTGCGCGTGCGCTGGGGTTAGAAAAAGAAATTGGATCAATTGTCGTTGGCAAATGGGCGGATTTAATTGCGGTTAATTTAGCGGATATTAATACGCAGCCGGTTTATCATCCAAGCTCGCATTTAGTTTATGCGCTTAATAGCCGTCAAGTGAGTGATGTGTGGATCGCGGGCAAACAATTATTAAAAGAAGGGCAGTTTGTTGATTTGGATGTTAAAGGCATTATTGCAAAAGCCAATGAATGGGCGCGGAAGTTTAAGCGAAGTCAGTGAGTATGAGAGCCTCTTACAAAATTCCGTCGCTCATAGAGATCGACAGCACATTGGGAAGTGGTGGTCGCCACAGGGACATTCTTCCGCATGTGTGATCAGATCCTGGCAGGTTGGAGCACCCGCCAGGATCGGCTTTAATAATCACAATATCATTAGGCCGACGTGCAGTTTATAAAACGCACGTTTAAAACAAGATTGCTATATTAACCTGGTTTTGGACTAGATGGAGATGAAATGTGAACGATGTTTTCCTCTTTTTTCTCTTGCTGGTTAACAGACAAAGTTTCATTTAACATATAAACTTCTCCTTTCAGGCTAGCTTTAACAGAGGCAAGCAGAATTTTAATATCACGAACAATGCTCTCTTTGTTTGCTGGAGCGGAATCCAATGCTTTAGTTAGTAAATAGCTTGCTTCTTCATATTGAGAATTAGCAAAAGCAATATTTCCAGCCTCAAGCATTGCATCGCAGTAGTTTGGATCGGTTTCAATCGTTCGTGTGAAATACTCGTAAGCGTCTCTTGTATTGCCATTATCCAGATAAAATTTCCCGATTTTATAGTGTGTATCTAAAGCAGTCGCTGTTTTAAACTCACGCAGCATATTATGCCCCTCATCAAGTAGCGGTTGCAGCACGGAGTCGTCTGCTTTACCTAATAAATGATTAACTTTTGTAAAAAAATCAGAGAGTATCTTGGGAGGGGCATTACGCGTGTCTGTGCCATTCGGTGGTTGTTTAGAGGATAATATTTTATCTACTTCGTTAAATATGCCGTTAATTGTGTGTTTTAACCCCAAAAATTTTTCGTCGCTACCATAGTCAGTATAATCACTTAATAAAATATCGCAGTTACGCTGCCTAGCTTTTATTACTTTTATGCTGTCTAATTTTAATAAAATTTGCTGCAGTTCAGTGATACTATCGGGTAAATTTTTGCCAAATTGCCCAAGCGCTTTGAACATTGTATCTGAAAATTTCTCCTGCAGATCTAATAATAATTTATACTTGACTAGTATTTCCAGGGCTTCTGGTTGCCAACGCCTGCGCGTGGTAATTTCTTCGCTTGTTAAATAACCAAATTGCACAAGAGGAAAAATTTGAGGGATTACCATATCTTCTCCTACGCTAATAATCGCATCAACTCTGTCTTCGTACTTATATTTATTCCGCCTTTTAAACACGCTGTCTTCGTTATCGTAGAGGCGTTTTCTGATGGCAGGATCAGTAAGGGCGGTAATGAAGGCGTTTTTAGTATCGTAGTCTTTGAATGCGGTAATGACCTCATCAGCCGTGAGTGCTTTAGCAGCCAGGACTTCTCGGATGTCTGGATTACATAAAGCATCAAAATAAGTCTCTCTTTTATTGTTATTATTATTCGACTCAAGGTTGATAACTGAAAAATTGCCCATGACACGGCCATAAGCTAAAAACTGGTGCACGATTGAGGGGAATTTGTTTAAGCATTTAAAAAACTCGGTGGTTTGTCCTCCTGTTTCCAATTTTTTTAAGTCTATGACTGATAAAATACCTAATTTAAAATATTTTAAGTTTTGTTGAATTAATGAAATATAGAGTTGACACTTTTCTGGAGAACTGTATATCAGGGCAGCTACGTCATCATGAGTAATTATTTCATCGCTAATTAGTTTTTTAATGTCGTCTTGAAATTTGAGCAAGATAACTGCTCGCGCTTGATTTTTTTCGTAATTTTCATAGGACTTTAGAGCATATAATTTTTCGCCCATGAGAGCTTGAATGCTTTCTTGTGAAGCGAATTCTACAATACGTAGAGTTTCCTGTTCGCCCCATGTGAAGACATCATAACTATCGATATGTCCCTGATCAACCAGATGCTTTACGGATGGAATTGATAAAATTTCAGCTACCTTTATAATTTCTTCTTTGCTCCAGGTTCTATTGAAATCATATTGATAGCTGCTTGCAAATAAGGGATCTTTTTTAGGTTCTACAATTTTATTAATATTAATTTTTGCTTCTAAAACTAAAGGGCCAACGAGTGGATGAGATAATAGGCCGGTCAATTCTTCAAGCTTTATTATGTCTAGTGAACGTATGATCTCTCTTATGTTGGATATATTTTTCTCAATTAGCTGAAAAAGGATCGGGTTTGATAGAGCATTTATGTAACGAGTGAATGCCTCTATGTCAGTTTTTTCCATGCTATAAAAATGCCATAAACCATAATTAAGTAATTTTAGATTACGTTCA
This sequence comes from uncultured Gammaproteobacteria bacterium, assembly GCA_903897205.1. Taxonomy (GTDB): domain Bacteria; phylum Pseudomonadota; class Gammaproteobacteria; order CAIUAS01; family CAIUAS01; genus CAIUAS01. Next base: position 777 of record CAIUAS010000022.1, on the reverse strand, counting down.
TCAGTTGTGATAATTTTCGCATAGTTGATTATATGTGGGTAATCCTTTTCGGTTTGGATAGATGCAATATACTCAAGAAGTTTTGTGTCTTTTTGTAAAGCTTGTATCACAAGCTCATTTTTTAAGGCGGTTTCTGTGAGCTTTTTTTTATCTGCATTCTGATCCCATCTATCTGAAAGGATAAGATCTAATATATTTAAGTCGCTCTCAAAACGCGTGTAATTCTTTTCGATTAAATAAAAATCAAGCAACACTTGTAATTCGCGATGATATTTATCGCGGGGTTTGCCTGCCCCTAAATTTTTTTGTGCCCGTGAATAAGCTGCAATGTTTTCTTCGTTGCTTTGAATTTCTCTTAAGGCAGTGATACGCTCCTGAATAACCTGGTTTAAAAGATCGGTTAACGCTTGTTTTACTTCACTAGCACATTGAAATAAATACTCTAGATATTCAACCAGCGTATTTACTTTTTCTTGCATAGCAGTAGGAATATTTGTTTGTTTAATGTTATTGCCGCTTTTTAAGCTTTCGAGGCTGTTGATGATGCTATCGATATCAGCACTGCTATTTGCCGGAATGGCAGCAATATAGACCATAATTGTGTCAGCAATCTTGGCTTTTTGAATTTCGTTTACGGTTTGCATATGTTGTGCTACCTCTAGTAATTTGTTGGTGCTTATGTAAGCTTTATTGAGTTTAGTGTAGCAGGCAAAGCTTAAGGAAAGCTTAAGGTACGAGACAAAACTGCTATTTTTTTCTCTACATACTACGTTTCAT
>CAIUAS010000021.1 GCA_903897205.1 uncultured Gammaproteobacteria bacterium | reverse complement strand
GTTCTTTTAACCTTATAAAAAAATTGGCAAGTGTAAATAATTCAAGGATAGCAAATGCTTAACCGAATGCCATTGGTCACGATGGCCGAAAAATATCATGAGCATAGCGACTCTCTTGGTGTGAATAAGTTTTTGGCGAACGATAATACATCAAACTCCCGCGTCTTGATCGGCGCGTTTGGCGCTAACCATTAATAGGTTAAAGTCGCGTTCAGAAATTAGGCCTTGCTCGAATTTTTTGCGCGCGTCTGCCGCCATGGTTTGGCCATGTTTTTTTACTAATTGACGAGTGACCGCAGTGATATTATCGAGTTCAGCCGATAATAAAATATCACGTACTTCTTCAGTAAATATTAAATATTCACGTAAAGCCACGCGTTTTCCATCAATGGTAGGTACAAGCTGTTGCCAAATGGCTAAACGAATAGTTTCAATAATATCGATAGTACGACCGTGGCGCTCACCTTCAGGAAAAGAGGTGACTAAACGGCGCATCGTTTCAGCAACGCCATTACTATGAAGTGTAGTATAAACAGGGTGGCCTGTTAAGGCTGCTTCTAGAACTGCACTAATGGTTTCGGCATCACGGGCTTCACCCACGAGTATTAAGCGAGGTTTACGGCGTAAAGCGTTTCTTACACCAGCGGCAAAAGAAGGTAAATGGCGAGGAATTTCGGATTGACTGACGATTGAAGAGGGTTTTTCAATTGAGTCATAGACAAATTCGATGGGTGATTCATAAGTAAGTACTTTACGATTACTGTCTTCTTTTTCAATAATATCGCGAATAATAGAAGCGAGCAGGGTGCTTTTACCAGAGCCGGTCGCCCCGGTCACATAAACCACTCCCTGATAGGGAGCAATGGCTTCCAATACTTCCGGTTCTAAGCCTAAATCAGCTAATTTAGGCGGCGTGCTTGGAATGGTACGTAATGTAATTTGAATGGCGTCATGGCCTTCGACTTGACAACCCGTGCCATTCACGCGAAAGCGATAGCGCTCGGTGCGAGTAGGGTGAAATTCATAATGTGTATCAACATCGTGACCGCTTAAGATTTGGGTAGTGCCGTTAGGCCCATAAATAGCGTTCAGTATTTCGCCCACTTCTGTATTAGAAAGCTTGCGATTAGTAACGCGAATCAGACGTCCATAAACTTCCGTATAAATAGGTTCATTGGTTTGAATCGTAATATCAGAAGCATTTAAGCCAGCGCAAAACGCCAATAGTGGATTTAGGTGAGCAGGGGTAAATCGTACCGGCTCGTTGGGCAATAGAGCAGTTGTCATTGTGTTGGTGGTTGGGTCGATTGACTAATAACAGGTTTCCAGAGTTTGCTATTAGGCTGTAAACTGGGTAATTCTGTAATGCGTAATACTTGATCATTGACGCGCATGTCGGAGCCGCCACCCGTAATACCGAGATCAGTGCGTGTGACATAAGGTGCGTTAATCATTTGCTGGGTCAGTAAGAACTTATATCGTACCATGCCAGTATAGTCTCGCTTTAATACGGCAAGATTTTGTTTATACATATCATCTGCTTGCACAATACCTTGTTGCCAACCCTCGGTAGCATATTTCTTCCAGATGCTACGTTCTTTTGAGTTTTCTGGTAATAAAGAATTGTCGGGCACTTGAGGTTTGGTATAGGTTAACCATACATAATTACGCCAAGTAGGTGGTGTAGTTACAAAGCGGGCTTGACTGACAATTTTGTAGGTCCGATCAGCAATGCGAATGGTGGTATTGTCATCTAAGTTCAAGCTATTGTCGCCTTCCACTAATACTGGCGGCAGAACATTGTGATTCATTAAAAGTAGATTAAAGTTAAATGTATAATCAAGATAAGTCGTGCGTTTTTCTAATACAGCATTAATTTGTTTTGAGCGGTAGGCAAGGCCTGCTTGGGCGCCCACACTTAAAGCGGTTTCTTTTAAAGCTTCGGCACGGATAGCGGTGAGACCTTTGCCAACGGAGTAAGCGGAGCGATCCGCTTTTAAAGTTTGTACTTTTTCTACGCTATCCAAAGAGTTATTGGCGTTAGAATGCGAGCTTGCACATCCTGCAAGACAGCTTAGTAGCGCTGCTATGAAAAATAACCGTTTGGTCATAGTGTTAATTCGTTTTTCGAAAGATTTAAGCTTTACCGTAGCGTAGCTCAATAATACGTACACCAGGATAAACCCATAAACTCGCTTTATTGCCAGCTTGAAAATTAATATCTCTGAGTACATAACCTAAAGGAGTATTTTGCGCCATTATGGTAACAAGCACTGGAATAGCAGGCCGTGTACCAATTAGGCGGAATTTGTAATCCTTCATGTTTGCAATACGTTGCAACAAGGGTTCAATAGGCCCAGACCAATCCAAAGAAACGCGTTCTGCGTTCATATCATAACTGGTTGGATAAGGCATGCGCTTATCATTGATAGGTGGTGAGGCTGATATTTCAACTGCACGTAAATCTGTCAATGATTGACTGACTGAACTCGCTGCTTCTGCTAGAGTAACAGTTGCGTTGTCAGGAGCATTGGTAGCCGGAGGCTTTGGAGCTGTTGCGCAACCCACAAGCACTAGAGCTAAGCTTACAGATAGAATAGATCGAGTAATTGCCATAGCTGCTTACATCCCGTAATAATCTTGGCATTGAAACAAGAAGGCCAACTGATGTCAAGCATTTGATGGGGGAATTAATTAATTATAATTTAGAACGGGTAATTATTTAATAGGGTTTGAACCAATTATTTCAGTGATATTCTTAATACCGTTTTTAACAAGTAGCATTTTTAACTCAAGTAAAACGCGTTTTAGGATAGAAGGGCCCTGATAGACAAAAGCGGTATAGAGTTGAACTAAGTTGGCTCCTGCGCACAATTTTTCATAGATGTCTTTACCAGAGCTAATGCCACCACAACCCATTAAGATAACTCGACCACGAGTAATTTTATAAGCACGTTGTAACATAGCATTGCTGAGTGCACGTAAGGGTGGCCCTGAAAGTCCTCCCTGAATGGCGCTATTAAGGTGAGTTTCAACGCCTATTCGGCGAGTGGTTGTGTTACTGATAATAATGCCATCAATAGCTTGTTCTGTTAAAAATTCAAATAACGTTGTTTCTTGTTCAAGTGACATGTCAGGTGACACTTTTATAAACAAAGGAATAGTACGTGAATGCTGTTGCATGATTTGGCGGATGCCAGTGATAATAGGCAGTAATGCAGTGGCGGTTTGTAAATCACGTAAACCGGGCGTGTTAGGAGATGAAACATTAACGGTAAAATAATCTGCTTGGTTAATTAATTTTTCAGCTCCTTTTAAAAAATCTTCTGCATCATTGCTAGTGTCTTTATTTTTTCCCAGATTGATACCGGTGATACAAGTATGAACCTGTTTTTGTAACTGATTAGCCGCATATTCTAAGCCTTTAGAATTAAATCCATAACGATTAATAATAGCTTGGTGTTCCGTTAATCGAAATAAACGCGGTTTTGGATTGCCATATTGTGGCTTTGGGGTAATAGAACCCACTTCTACGAATGAAAAACCTAATTGCCCTAGTTTATTAAATACTTCGGCATGTTTATCAAAACCAGCTGCTAAGCCAATGGGATGTTTAAAGTGCATACCTAGTATATCTTGTGAAAATTCTTGTAAATCAAGATTTTTAATAACATTATAAACGGGCAACCATTGCAATATTTTAATAGTAATATCATGCGCTGTTTCAGGTGGTAATAAATGTAAGGCTTTGGTAGCAAGTGAATACATGCGGATTCCTTATTCTCGGTTATATTGCAAAAGATGATAACCTACTTGGCCGCTTTTTTTGTTTTTAATTAAGTTCCATTGGGTAGGAACGGGTAAAGGTTCAAGCTGGCTTTCTGCCTCGATATAAATAGTTGCATTATTGGCTAATAGAGCGTGTTGCATTAACCAATTGCAAGTTGGTTTGACGAGATTGCGATTAAAGGGAGGATCTAAAAAAATGATATCAAAGGGTTTAACTATTAATTTATGAGGTAATTTGTCAAAGGGAATTTTGGCTGAATATACATTAGCGTGGGTGGCTTGTAGTCTGAGAAGTTGTTGTTTTAAATAATGAATAATGGGCGGAGCTTGGTCGACAAACAAAACATAGGAGGCGCCGCGTGATAATGCTTCCAAGCCTAAAGCGCCGCTGCCCGTGAATAAATCGAGGCAATGAGCGCCTTGGATAGTAGGGGCCAGCCAGTTGAAGAGAGTCTCACGTATACGATCGGGAGTAGGGCGTAGATCTGAAATGGCAGGAAATTTAAGTTTACGGCCGCGCCAGGTGCCGCCGATAATGCGTACTTCGCCTTGTTTCATTTGACTTTGTTAGTATGATGACTGTTGGAGTAGTATATACGTTTCTTTCACTTGAGTTTAGTTTTTTGGCAAGGACTAAAGAATATTAATTCGTTATTATGATATTTGAAATAGGATAAGTAATGTTAAGATTTTTACGGCGTAAAAAAGCAATTGTTCAAGTTAATGATGCAAGTGAAGTTGCTGAAAAGCTTGTTAATGCAGTGGCTGAAGTTATTCAGCCAGAAATTAAAGAGATGGTAGTTGAAGAAATTGAAATTAAAGAAATAGCTAAACCAGAAAATAAAAGGGTGGGTTTTTTTGGCCGTTTGAAGCAGGGGTTGAGTAAAACGCGAAATCATTTTACCAGTGGTGTTGCTAATTTATTGTTGGGTAAAAAGGCGATTGATGCCGAATTATTAGAGGAGTTGGAAACGTTATTATTAATGGCCGATGTCGGCGTGAATGCGGCTCAGCAAATTATTAAGGAATTAACTGCACAAGTTGCGCGCAAGCAGTTGGCGAATGCAGATGCTTTATGGGATGCTTTGCAAATACAACTGACTAATCTTTTGCAGGATTGCGAAAAACCACTGCAGATTACTACACAGCATCAACCTTATGTAATTTTAATGGTGGGTGTTAATGGGGTAGGTAAGACCACTACTATTGGTAAATTAGCTAAGCATTTTCAGCAAGAAGGTAAGAAAGTGATGCTGGCGGCAGGGGATACTTTTCGTGCTGCAGCAGTAGAGCAATTAGAGGTTTGGGCCGAACGTAATCAGACGCCGATTATATCCCAGCATACCGGTGCCGATAGCGCTTCGGTGATTTTTGATGCCTTACAGGCAGCCAAGGCGCGAGGTATGGACGTGTTAATTGCGGATACTGCGGGCCGTTTACATACTAAAGATAATTTGATGCAAGAATTACAAAAAGTGAAACGTGTATTAACCAAATTAGATGCTAGTGCACCCCATGAAGTAATGTTGGTAATTGATGCCGGTACGGGGCAAAATGCATTAAATCAAGCAGAACAATTTAATCAAGTGGTTAACTTAACCGGTATTACTTTAACAAAATTAGATGGTACGGCAAAAGGCGGTATTATTTTCGCAATTGCGCAGAAAATGAAATTACCTATTCGCTACATAGGTGTAGGTGAGGGCGTTGATGATTTACGTTCCTTTGTTGCAAAAGATTTTGTGCAAGCATTATTTGCTGAACCTGAAGATTAAAAAATAATTAAGGGGCTTTAATAAATGGAGAGTTTTTTGTGAAACGTTATATGTGTTTGTTATGTGGTTTAATTTATGATGAGGCGCAGGGCTGGCCAGAAGAAGGAATTGCGCAGGGAACGCGCTGGGAAGAGGTGCCATTGACTTGGCGTTGCCCTGATTGTGGCGCAGGTAAAGAAGATTTTGAAATGATGG
>CAIUAS010000020.1 GCA_903897205.1 uncultured Gammaproteobacteria bacterium | reverse complement strand
GTTAGCTAACTTTGCTGCATATTGCCGCTTCGTGCTGCAAAAGCCAGGTTTTAATCGCGAGCGGATGTCCTTCACGAGCACCATTAAAGCCACCCATGCTATTAACAGCAACAATGCGATGACAAGGAATAATAATAGGAATGGGGTTTCGCCGACAAGCATTACCAATAGCACGCGCGCTGGTATTGAGTCGTTGCGCTAAACTCCCATAGCTTAATGTTTTAGAAGGCGCAATTTCTTGCATGGCTTGCCAAACGCGTAGTTGAAATTCACTGCCTTGCAATTCGATTGGCAAGTCAAATTTAAAAGTCGAATCATTAAAGTAATGATTTAATTGTTTAATAACTTCTTTTTCTAATGGGGTTGCAGGTTCTATCAGTTGGTTTTTTGTATTCGCCAAAAAATCTATCTTGATGAGTTTATCATTAAGAATCTTTAAACCGAGGGAACCAATAGGAGATTCGATAATGGCTGAATAGGGAAGAGAACTATCTTGCATTTTATATGTAAATTTTTATCACGCAAGCTACAAGGTAGGTTGGATTAAGCGTAGCGCAACCCAACCTACTGTAGCTTAAGTTTAATCCTGACTGTTACTTTCAGTTACAGCGAGTGTATCTGAGCTTTCATTAACTAAATCAGCCATACCAGGGGTATTAATTTTTTCTTTAATACGAGCTGCTTTACCGCGTAAGTCGCGTAAATGATACAGTTTAGCTTTACGTACATCGCCACGGCGTTTGACTGTGATTTTAGCAACTAATGGGCTATAAAGAGGAAATACGCGCTCAACGCCTTCGCCGTGAGAAATTTTGCGAACCGTGAAAGCAGAATTAAAACCACGGTTACGACGGGCGATAACAACGCCTTCAAACGCTTGTAAACGTTCACGATTACCTTCTTTTACTTTTACTTGCACAACAACCGTATCACCAGCGCGGAAATCTGGCATATTTTTATTAATTTGTTCAGCTTCAATCGCCTGAATAATTTTGCTCATGGTTTATAACTCCAATATCTCAATCTTAACTAGACTTTACTGTCTTTTGGTGCGCTTCAATAAATTCTGCCAATAATACTTGTTCTTCGGGATTTAGCAAATATTTTTTTAACAAATCTGGCCTTTTTAGCCAAGTTTTACCAAGTGATTGCTGTAAACGCCATTGTTTGATCGCGTTATGATTACCTGAGAGCAATACTTCGGGTACTTTTAAATCCAGAATCTCTTCTGGGCGCGTGTAGTGTGGGTGATCTAATAAACCTGCACCAAACGAATCTTGCTGGGCTGACTCTTCATCTCCCAACGCACCAGGCAACAAACGTGTCATGGCATCAATCATACACATAGCGGGTAATTCGCCGCCGCTTAATACATAGTCGCCAACGGACCATTCTTCGTCAATCATCGTTGCTAATAAACGTTCATCTATGCCTTCGTATCGACCCGCCACCAGGATTAAGTTCTCGCACTTAGCGAGTTGTTTAGCCGCCGCTTGATCAAACAATTTACCTTGGGGTGATAAATAAATAACAGGTGCTTTATGTTCTATATGAGCTTTGGCAGCCACAATGGCATCCCTTAAAGGTTGGACCTTCATTACCATGCCAGGTCCACCCCCGTAGGGTCTATCATCTACGGTGCTATGCTTGTCATAGGAAAAATCGCGCGGGTTCCAAAAGTCTAATTGAAGCAGTCCAAGCCTTTGCGCACGCCCAGGAATGCTATATTGCAAAGCTGAAAACATCTCTGGAAATAAGCTAATGATTCCTACGCGCATTAAAAATCTGCGTCCCAGTCAACTGAAATAAGTTGTTTTTTTAAATCAATAGACAAAATGGTACGTTCTGGTAAGAAGGGAATTAGATGGCGTTTTTCGCCTTGCACAATCAATACATCATTAGCGCCGGTTGCCAAAACTTCAATTACATGTCCCAGGGTAATATTTGCCTGATTAATGACGGTTAATCCTTGCAGATCCGTCCAATAATACTCATCTTTAGCAAGCTTAGGCAATTGCTCGTTATTAATGGCAATCTCGATACCTACTAAGGTCCTAGCCATTTCAGGGTTGTCATAGCCTTTTAGCTGGACGATAATTCCTTTTCCATGCCTTTTTCCTTGCAGCATAGGGATTTCAACCCATTGGTCCTGCTGGTTAATTAGCCAAGGTTTGTAATTAAAAATATTATCGATAGGATCAGTATAAGAGATAACTTTTAGCCAACCCTTTATGCCAAAAACACCAACGAGCTTACCTACAATAATAAGTTTTTTATTATCTTTTAACATAAGGGGAAGGGTAAATGAGAAGAGGGCAATCAGTTAATTATAATTAATTGCCCAATCTATTAATATTAAGCAGCGCTTGTTGCAGCCGTAGCTGTTTTAGCATGTTCTTTAAGTAATTTAGCAACGCGTTGTGAAGGTTGTGCGCCTTTGGAAATCCAATATTCCGCACGACCGATATCTAAACGAACACGCTCTTGTTTATTACTGGCGACAGGATTTAAAAAACCGATACGTTCAACATAACGGCCATCGCGTGCGCTACGGCTATCGGTAACTACAACATGAAAAAATGGGCGTTTCTTTGCACCGCCTCTAGCTAAACGAATGGTAACCATCGCGTCTTT
>CAIUAS010000019.1 GCA_903897205.1 uncultured Gammaproteobacteria bacterium | reverse complement strand
TTAGTCGTTATAAAGATCTTATTATTATTCATGGTAAAAATTATGCCCCACAAGACTTTGAAGAAACGGTAATAGAATGCAGCGAGCTAATTAAATATAATTCCGTGATTGCTTTCTCACTGGATGAACAAGAAGAAGAAAAATTAATTATTGTCATTCAACTGCATAAAGTCATTACTATTGCACAAAACAATGAGCTTGTTAAAAATATAAAAAAACGTTTATTGACGACTCATGGTATTACTGCGCACAATATAGTTTTCGTTACACGACACGGTATCCCACTAACTACCAGCGGAAAACTACAAAGGCGGCGCTGTAAACAACAGTATTTATCTGGTACCTTACCGCTTCTGCCCTTAGCCGATGAAACTTAAAAAACGCTTACAATAGCCACGCAACGCGCCTTAATATTTAGAACAGGAGGTTTTAAAATGGCAGAAAATCATAATACTTTACGCTTAAAACATTTAGGCATTGATACTTATAAAGAAGCCGTTATTTATATGCGTAAAGATTGTCATATATGCCGCTCCGAAGGTTTTGAAGCACAAGCGCGCGTGTTAGTTAGCTTAAATAATCGACACATTCTGGCTACACTCAATATTTTTGAAAATACTCTTTTAGCCCCTAATGAAGCAACGCTTTCTAATTACGCCTGGGATTTATTACAAGCACAGCCAGGTGATATTATTCAATTATCGCACCCACAACCTTTATTATCGTTAAGTTATATGCGAGCCAAAGTGTATGGAAATACCCTGAATAAAGACGAAATTAGCAATATTATTACGGACATCACGCAAGGTTATTATTCAGATATCGAAGTAGCTGCTTTTCTTGCCGCTTGCACGGGGAAAGGCTTAAATCCAGCGGAAATTATTGATTTAACGCAAGCCATGGTTGAAGCAGGAACTCGGCTCCATTGGAATGCTGCGGTGGTCGTTGATAAACATTGTGTGGGTGGATTGCCTGGCAATCGCACCAGCTTAATCGTGGTGCCCATTGTAACGGCCTTTGGTTTAATGATGCCAAAAACTTCATCAAGGGCCATTACTTCACCTGCTGGCACCGCAGATACTATGGAAGTCTTAGCGCCCGTTAATTTAGATGTGGCTAGCATGCGAAAAGTCGTCGCCCAAGAAAACGGCTGCATTATTTGGGGCGGCGCCGTAAGTTTAAGTCCTACGGATGATATTCTAATTCGCATTGAAAATGCGCTTGATATTGATAGCGAAGGTCAATTAGTTGCTTCTGTCCTTTCTAAAAAGATCGCCGCAGGTTCTACCCATGTGATCATTGATATTCCTATAGGCAAAACAGCGAAGGTGCGAGATCAAGCGGCCGCAGAACAATTAAAAAACCAATTAATCACTGTTGGCAAAAAGTTAGGTATTAATATTTGCACGCTATTTACCGATGGTTCACAGCCCATAGGCAATGGCATAGGGCCTGCTTTAGAAGCCCATGATGTATTGGCCGTTTTGCAAAATAAAACTAACGCACCGGCTGATTTAAAAGAGAGAGCTTTATTAATTGCCAGTGAAGTATTGGAATTTTCACAACAAATTAAACCAGGCACAGGACGCCAATTGGCAGAGCAACTATTAGCAAGCGGCAAAGCCTGGCAGAAATTTCAAGCCATTTGTGAAGCGCAAGGTGGAATGCGAACGCCACCGAAAGCCACATTCACCCATATCGTCACCGCCAAACAGGCTGGAAAAATAACGGCTATTAATAATCGACGTTTAGCGAAAATAGCCAAATTAGCGGGCGCACCTCAGGCCAAAGCTGCCGGCGTTGAGTTACTAATAAAAGCTGATGTAGTCGTGGAAAAACAACAACCACTATTTACTATCCATGCAGAAACACGCGGTGAATTAGCTTACGCTTTAAGTTATATAGAACAAGGAAACCATATATTTGTAATGGAGCCATCTTAATGAACCCTATCATATTCGCTTTACCAGGTAATGAAATATTAGCCGATAAACTATGCAAACTATTATTAGCAGAATACGGTGAGCTTGATTTGCATCGCTTTCCCGATAAAGAAATAAAAATAAAAATTAATACTGACGTTGCGCAACGTGAAGTTATTATTATTGCCAGCCTGAATCAGCCTAACGAGAAAATACTGCCTTTATTATTTTTAAGTGAAACCGCGCGGGAATTAGGTGCTAAGGGTGTGCATCTGATAGCCCCCTATTTAGCTTATATGCGGCAGGATAAACGTTTTCAACCAGGTGAAGGTATTTCTGCTAACTACTTTGCCAGACTTTTATCGCATTATACTGACTCGTTATTAACCATCGATCCACATTTACATCGTTATCGCTCACTCGCTGAAATTTACACCATTCCCTCCCACGTGATTCATGCAACTAAAGCAATAGCCAAATGGATAAAAACCAACGTTAAAAATCCCTTATTAATAGGGCCTGACAATGAAAGCCAGCAATGGGTTGCCGAAATCGCTGCCGATGTGCAAGCCCCTTTTCTTATATTAGAGAAACTTCGCAGCGGTGATCATGAGATTGAAATTAATTTACCTGAAATAACCCAGTATTATTATCACAATCCAATCTTGATTGACGATATTATTTCAACGGCAAAAACGATGATTGAAACGGTCAAACAACTGAAGAAATACCTTAAAGCCACACCGATCTGCATAGGGGTACACGCTATTTTTGCCGACAATGCTTATCAAGAATTAATGGCCACTGGCGTTAGCCAAATAATCACCAGCAATACTATTGCACATGCAACTAATTTTATTGATATTGCTCAGGATTTAGCCGACGCCATAAAAAGCCTTGGTTTATTGCAATAATATGTCATCTAATTTAAAAGCCGCTGGGCCGACAATATTTAAAGCCTTATCGGTACGCAAAAGCGGCGGAACTTGTAGTGTCACCACGGAGACTTCAAGCCCCACCCTTAAACATTCGCATGATAATGGTTTAAATTCATTATCCAGCATAGTGATAATAGTTGGGACAATGGCAACTTCTGCTCCCGTCTTTAAGTTAACAGCTCGTAGATTTTCATTTTGAAAATCAATTCTTATTGTTTGCAATCCAGTTAAAGCTTGAATAATGGCCCATCCTTTATTAAAGCCATGCTCCAGCTTTCTATGCAAATCAATAATTTTGCCATTAATGATCAGGTTAATGGGGGTATATTGGGTTTCTTGCAAACTAGCATGCAATACAGCTAGATTTGCCTTAGCATGTAAATTGTTACCGATTTTTTGCGCTACCGAAATAGAATTCGGAACACAGCATTCTCTTGCCTCTTTGCCTCGCATCGGTAAATAAGCAAGCGTAACTATACCACCCATTTCTGTTGTTTTTTGACGTGCTTGTAATTCTAATTCAGGAAGATTTTCTGCGCTCAGGGCCCAGGATTCCTGACCATTAGCTAGAACCGCCACGCATTGTTTAATTTCTCCATAGATATGGGGCGTCACCATTTGAATTTCTGGAAATGCGCGCCCCATGCAATCGCCGTCGATAATTATTTTTTGTGCCTGCGAGGCCACATAAATAGCATACAAACCATTCATCCCGCCAATTTCTAACGGAATGACATGGCTAATCTTTTCTCCAAGTATTTCTTCCATTTTCTGGATTGCATTGCACCCTTCTTCCTTAGCCGGCAATTTCTCAGCAAGTACCGTTGGCGCCCCCATTACTCCTATCACAATCACAAGCGATTCATCGGCAATTTCCTGCAAACTTTCAACGACTATTTTGGCTCCCCCACCAATGGCTCTCTTGGTTATTATTTCCCCAATTTTTGTATCCCCACCACCACCAGAGCCTAAAAATCCAGTGCCAAGGGCAATATCCTGAACATCTATTTCAGTTAATTGATATGACATTATTTATCACCCCTATTTTCTCCAATCACTTTAATACGCAGCCGCGTTTGATTACCAGGCAGATAATTGATTGGCATTTCTTCAATCTCTTGTAGCTTAACTGTGTGGGGATCAGCACCTTTTGCAAGGGCTGCTTTAACGGCTTGTTGCTTTGCTATTTCAATCGCTTTTTCACGCGAAATACCGGCACAATCACTCGTATCAGAATATTGAAATACGCCACTATAACAAGCACTAATTTTAGCAATAGCGGCACCCAGCGCATTAGCATTACCTGCATGTTCAGGAACAATAATACGGGCGATTTTTCCTGCTAGAAACTTCAATAATAGCTGCTGATCAAATAAATACGCGCCACCACCCACTAAAATCAACGGCAAAGGATGACTGGATTTAGCAAAAGGCAATATGAGATCAACCATCTCAATTAATTTAGCATGAATAAACTCATCGGCCTTATCAATAATAAGAGGATTTATTGTTTTTAAAAAAGCGGGGTTGCCTAGTTTTAAGCGTCCCTTCGCTACTGCGATATCGGTAACGGTTAGTGTTTTGCCACCAAAAATAATGGCTTCTTTATTTAATTGATAGCCTACCGATTCTGGCCCCACCTTAATTTCATTATTGGCATCAACGAGTATCTTACTACCGCCACCTAATGCACAGGAACGAGTCAGTGGTGCTGAGAAATTGCAAGTAACATTTTCCTCTGCATTACCGATTTTTATTTCGTAGCCCGCCTCAAGTGGAAAGCTATTTTTCAGTATACCGACGTCTGTCGAAGTTCCACCGATATCTGCCACAATGGCTGCTGTAACCTCTGCAAGCGCTGCTGCACCACGCATACTATTACTTGGCCCTGAACCATACGTTGCAATGGGAAATATATCTCGCGGTTCTTCTAGGGTGCCATCATTTGAACTAAAGAATATTTTTGCTTGAGAGAGTTCAGCATCAATAATGGCACTTTTTATCCCTTCATAAAATTTCTTAAATTCTACTGATAAAGCCGCATTTAATATGGTCGCATTTTCGCGGGTTAATAAATTTAGTCCACCGATTTTATGCGACAAGGAAATCTGCATTTCAGGCAATAAATTATTTAATATTTCATAAGCTGCATTTTCTTGAGCAGGATTAACGTTAGCAAATACCCCCGTAATCGCCGCCGCTTTAATTAATTTAGCTTGCGCCAGGCTAGCTAATTCTTTCAATCTTTCACAATCTAATGGCGCTATCTCTTTACCATTATATTCATAACCCCCACCAATAACTTCACAATTATCGCCAACCGCTGCTTGTAAGTTTGCTGGCCAATCCGCCAATGGTTCTATTACCGTTGTAGCAGGTTTTGCCAAACGAATAACTAGCACTTCATTTAATCCTTTAGCTTGCAAAACGGTATTGACAAAATGGGTCGTACCTATCACTACTACATCTATTTCACCCGCTGTTAAATGGCTTGTTTGAAGTAAATGATTAATAGCAATCGCAACTCCTTGGGTAATATCTGGTGTTGTATTGGTTTTAATGGTAGCAATAATTTGCTTACCTGCTAACAAAATAGCATCGGTGTTAGTTCCTCCAATATCGATACCGATACAAAGGTATTCTTGAGCCATAGCATCCTCAAAAAACTGCATTGTGTATTATTAGCGCCGCATAAAATACCTGAAAAAATCCGGTATTAACAGGATGGAGAATAAATTATACTTAAAGAGCTTCGCTTTTAAGCTGGTGCAACATGTCTTGAGTAACCGAGATATATAATAAAAAATAGGTATTGCAAAAGCCGTGTTACACCAGCCTAAAAACGAAGCACGACGAGTATAACTTAGCTTGTAAGGATGATGCTAAGATTAGCTTTGCCAAACAAAGATCTGGGAATAAAAGGTATTAATCCATTAACGATAGCGCATTCAATCAGTTGTTGCTTAGTTGTACAACCAAACTTACTTTTAATATTCTCTATATAGCTTTCAACCGTTTTGGGCTTTAGGCTTAAAAGTTTAGCTATTTGCTTCATAGAAAATCCTCTTATGACATAAAACAAACATTCTTCTTCTCGCCTCGACAGTGATGTCACAGGATTAGACTGACTCATTAAATAGCTCGTTTGGTTCGCTGACCCTGCGTTAAAAATTTTATCCATACTAAGCAGCCGACTCAAAAACAAACTCATGTTTTTTTCCTCTATATCGACACACTGACATTCTACCGCAAAGATTTTTCCGTTTTGATCATAGAGCGGACATTTCGTCGTCATAAAAGTGCGAGTTGAGCCATCAGCATACGGGTGTATATCCAAAATGATGAGAGGTTTTTGATTAGCCATAACAATTTCATTTTGCAAAACAAACAAAGCGGCGCATTCAACTGCTTGGCACTTCATATGCTCTGGTTGTTTACCAAGCATAGAATCTAATTTCGCATAACCAAACAGTTTGACAGTACTATCATTTGCCGCAATAAATCTATGCTCGTTATCCATCCATACTTGAACACTATTAGCATGAGGCAAGCGCGGCAAAAAAATAGATTTCATTTTAATGGTTTTATTCATAAGACTTTTTTATTCTCATCGCAAACTCTCTAGTTAAATATGTTAAGCATTATTGGTTAGCATACCTGAATTAGAATTCATTGTGGTCTATTTTGGTTAGAAGCCGAGGAATCCTCGCTATTTAAAAATGATGTTCAACCGCCTCTGAAATAGCTTTACCAATATCATCATTAAATATAACCAAGGCGACCCATTGCATAAATTAGCTGAGAAATGCTATACAATAGACAACTTAATTTATCAACCAAGGTTTAAATAATGACTAAACCCGCTGAAACAAGCAATACTGCGTTCATTCCCGCCGCCCAAATATTACCAGAAATTACATGTAAAGCCGTTGTTCTCTCGATTATATTAGCAGTTATCTTAGCGGCGGCTAATGCTTATTTAGGCTTAAAAGTAGGCACTACCATTTCGGCCTCCATTCCTGCTGCTATTATTTCTATGGGCGTATTGCGCTTGTTTCGTCAGTCTAATATTTTAGAAAATAATATTGTACAAACAGCCGCATCCAGTGGTGAAGCTTTAGTAGCGGGCATTGCTTATATCTTACCTGCACTGATCATTTTGCAATATTGGGAAAATTTTCATTATTGGGAATCTTTACTGATCGCCATCATCGGTGGTTTATTAGGCGTAATATTTTCTGTGCCTTTACGCCGCGTATTGCTTTCGCAAACTATTTTACGTTTTCCAGAAGGCACCGCCATTGGTCATGTATTAAAAGCCAGCACCGAAAATAAAGGCGGCTTAAAATATTTAGTTAGCGGCGGTTTAGTAGGTGGATTAATTAGTTTATTTCAAGGCGGTTTTCAACTTATTGCCGATAGCATAGAGGTCTGGTTTAAAGCGGGCAATTCTTTTATTTATGGCGTTGGTTGCGGTTTTGAACCAGCATTACTGGCTGCCGGTTATATTACGGGCGTGAATGTAGCCGTTAGCACCTTAGTAGGCGTCATCCTAGGTTGGATCATAGGCGTTCCTGTTTTAACTTATCTTAACGGGGTCCCTATTGGTGAGGCGAGCGATACCGCTTTAGCCATGTGGAATAGCCATATCCGTTATATTGGCGTTGGTACCATGTTGGTTGGCGGTATTTGGACTTTATTTACTTTAGTCAAACCCATTATTGAAGGTCTGCGAGCATCCTTTGCCACCATGAAAAGCTCACAAAAAACTAATTTTTCCGCTATTTTACGCACCGAACGCGATTTACCCATTAAATATGTCTTAATAGCTATGCTGGTTTTATTTATTCCCTTAGCGATTTTAATTCAACATTACACAGGCAGCGCAATTTTACAGCTTAGCCTTTCCATGCAAATAATAACTATCCTCATTGCGTTAGCCTTTATAGTTTTTGTTGGTTTTGCCATATCAGCTGTCAGTGGTTATTTTGCTGGATTAGTCGGTTCAACCAATAGTCCTGGTTCAGGCCTCATGTTATCTGCTTTATTAGTTATTTCTTTAATTATACTAATTTTATTTGGCCATTTTATTCATTTTGCAAGCAGGCCCGATCAACGTTTAGCGGCGGCTGGCTTAGCTATTATTATAACCACCGTCATTGCAGCGGCCAATGTCGTTACTAATGAAACTATTCAAGATTTAAAAGCAGGACAAATTGTTGGCGCCACTCCTTGGAAACAACAATTTATGATGATGATTGGCGTCGTAGTTGCTGCCTTTGTTATCCCGCCCATCTTACAACTATTATTTAACGCTTATGGCATTGGCGGGGTTTTTCCACGCGCCGGCATGGATCCTTCTCAGATGTTAGCTGCCCCTCAAGCAGGTTTAATGGCGGCACTAGCGCAAGGAGTATTTACAGATAATTTACCTTGGAACATGATTATTACTGGCGCAATAGTGGCTATTTTTTCAATTATTATTGACCATCTATTACGCAAAAAAGGCGCTAGTTTGCCTGTGTTAGCCGTCGGCCTTGGCATTTATTTGCCATTAGATGCCTCTTTGCCATTAATTATAGGCGGCATCGCTTCTTATTTTATTGAACGCGCTGTTTATCGCAAACATCCAAGCAATTCAGAGGCCGATCAGCAAGCTATTAAATATGGTCGGCAAAACAGCTTAATTCTAGCCTGCGGAATTGTGGCAGGTTCGGCATTAATGGGCGTTATTTTAGCGATTCCTTTCGCTATCGCGCAATCTACCGATGTATTAAAATTAGCCTCTGATCATTTTGCGCCATTTGCCGATGGCATTGCTATTATCGTCACCATGGGCTTACTCATTTGGCTGCATCGAGCCGCCTGCAAATCGAATTAAAAATAAATACTTTTAACCTTAAGGAGAAATGATGAAAACTAGGAAAATCGCAGTGTTAATTGGGAGCCTACGCAAAGAATCTTGGAACCGCAAAATGGCAATGGCACTGAGGTCGCTCGCTCCTTCGACACTTCACATGGAGATTGTCGAAATCGGACAATTACCACTTTATAATCAGGACGAAGACGAGAACCCACCCAGCGCATGGATAGCGT
>CAIUAS010000018.1 GCA_903897205.1 uncultured Gammaproteobacteria bacterium | reverse complement strand
TATTGGCGAGTCGTTCCTTTAATTCGCCGGGCCTTTTTTTCAGCAAAAGGGTTGTCGGCTAGCGAAGCTTATTTATTAGCAGTTATCCATAATAGGGTCGCCGAACAAGCTTTGTATGAAAGTGAAACACGCTTTCGTTCTGCGTTCGATTTTGCAGCCATTGGTATGGCTATTGTTTCTTTAGAAGGACGTTGGCTTAAAGTCAATCAAGCGCTCTGCCGTATTTTAGGTTATTCCGACGTAGAATTATTAGAACAGAGTTTTAAGAAAATAACCCATCCTGATGATCTAGAGATGGATTTAGAGTATGCAAAAAAGCTAATAGCTAACGAAATACCATATTACAATATGGAAATACGCTGTTTCCATAAAGCAGGTTCTATTGTATGGGTGTCGTTAAGCGGTTCTTTAATCAAAGATAAGCAAGCCAATCCGCTTTATTTTATCGCGCAAATGCAAGATATTACTGGCCGCAAACGTGCGGAGGAAAAACTGCAAGCGATGGCTTATACGGATGTTTTAACTGGCTTGGCTAATCGTGCACAACTGGAGAATAATTTAAAGTTAGCCATTGCCACTTCCCAGCGGCATCACCAAAGAATAGCGGTTCTTTATTTGGATTTAGATGATTTTAAAAATATTAATGATACCTTAGGACATGATTCAGGCGATCAGTTACTGCAAGAAGTTGCCCGACGTTTAAAAAAATGCGCGAGAAATACAGATACCACTGCGCGTATGGGAGGAGATGAATTCCTATTAATATTAACGGAAATTGAAAATATCAATGTCATTAGAATAATTGCACAAAAAATTGTGGCGGAAATTATTAAGCCTATCCATATAAAAGGCTATGAACTGCATATTACGACGAGCATAGGAATTAGTTGCTATCCTGATGATGGCGTGGAAGTGGATACCTTACTTAAAAATGCAGATATGGCATTGTACCGCGCTAAATTGCTGGGCAAAAATAGTTATCAATTTTGCACAAAAGAAATGACCGCCATTGCTCAAGAAAAGGTAGAAAAAGAAAAAGCGCTGCGTAATGCCTTAGAAAATAATGAATTATTATTGCACTATCAACCCATTATTAGCCTTAGTACGAAACAGATTGTCGGAGTAGAGGCATTGTTGCGCTGGGACAGCGCTGAGTTTGGTTTAGTTGCGTCAGCTGAAATTATTCCATTAGCAGAAGAAACAGGATTAATTTATCCCATCGGCGAGTGGATTCTCGAAACTGTTTGCCAGCAATTGCATCATTGGCAGGAAGAAGGTCTAAATGATTTATATGTTGCTATTAATATATCAGAGCGGCAATTTAAACAGTTAAATTTTGCAGAAACATTTAAGCTTATATTACAAAAAACAAAGCTATCAGCCAAAAATATTGAGCTTCAAGTCACTGAAAATTTATTTAGCAATAATTTGCAGCGCAGCGCTGCCTTTATACAAGATTTAATAAGGCAAGATATTAAAATTGCTATTGATAATTTTGGTACCGGTTGTTCTTCATTAAACCATTTAAAGCAATTGGGTATTAATAGAATTAATATCGATCGAATATTTGTTTCACGTTTCCAAACGGAACCCATGTACGCAGATATCATTAGAGCGGCCATCGCAATGGCAACCGAACTAGGGATTAAGGTTTGCGCGCAAGGAGTGGAGCACAGTGAGCAATACCATTTATTACAACAATATGGTTGTGATGAGGCGCAGGGATACTATATAAGTGTCCCATTGCCGGTGCAACAAATGAGCGCTTTTTTAAGGCATTACAGTAAGGTTGCTATCAGTTTTCTTGATTAAGGAGTCTGCTAGTTTTTTAAAACGCTTAAACAAGTTAATGGCAACCGAAATTTCTGAAGATAAAGCAAGTAGTTTTGGTAAAAATAACATTTTGGATTTTCTAGCAGCACTTCTCGGGGTAGGTTTGTATTTAAACATACGTTTAATTTGTTTTCCCAATAACCCTCCTGTAACAAAGGCAAGTAAAAATATAGGGGGGGAAGTTATTTTATCAACAACTTGTTGTTTGGTTATTTTGTATTGCTGAGTAATAAAATTTCTATCTTGTTCAATTGCTTGCTCTAATTTTTTAATAGCGAAATTCAAATTTTTCATAATAATAGCTCGGTTATTTGTGTTTTGCTCGCGCTGAATTGACGCCTAGTAGCTAGAAATAACAATTTGCGGAAGTAATGCTTAATTAATAAACCTACAGGAATTAATAATAGAATATTTAATAACATCATGCTTAATAAAGCAGACAACAAATGAATATGTAAAGACATTAGCCATATCGAACCTGCGATTAGGAAAATGAGCCATGCGGCAAAAAACAAAAAAATGCCGATAAGTGTTAAGCCTATAATACTAAGTAAACTTAGGCCTGCTAGGCGCGTTTCTAAAACAGCTAAAGTGACTAATTTGTTTATGGTATTAGCTACGGGCTGCAATAGCTGGCTAATATTTTGGCGTAAAGAATTCTGCTGGTTTTTAGTTTGCATAAAAAATATCGCGCCTCATTTGAAAGATTCCCGCTTACGCGGGAATGACAAAAACAAATTTAATCGCGTAACATCCCCACTAACACTGCGCCAGCTACCATTGCAGCAGCTATGGATGCCATCGGATGTTTTTGCACGGTTTCACACATTGTTTTAAACGCATCCGATGTGCCCGTTTGAATTTTATCGGCGGCTTCCTCTAATTTTTCTGCACCTTGTTTAGCATAATCTGCTACGGTATCGGAAAGCTTGCTTGCGGTTTCTTTAGTGGCTTCTTTTGCCCCTTCATAGCCGGCAGAAGCTGCTTTTTTAGCATTATCAAAAGCCTCATTTGCTTTATTCGACGCTTCATTGTAAGTTTCATTTGCCATGGGTTTTTCCTCATAAAATAAAAATATTGTGAAATCATTATAGCTTTTCGACAAAAACTATTGAGTGCGTGTTTCATGGTAATTAATGAACTGGGTTCGCTGAATTCAATGTAGGTTTTTTGCTTATGGTTGCGGAAGGTTTTAATAAGTTATTGGCAGAATTTTTGATGTTTATTGATGGTGATTTTTATTAAATATGATAGTGCCAATAAGTCTAAATGCAAACTTATACAACTAATAATATATGAGTGGTATTGTAATGCTTCAAAAAAGGAATCTTTTTATGCAAAGGTTAAATAAAGACAGTGGATATCTGCTTCATGTTGATAAGCGTTATAAAGAGCTTTTAAAGGAGATTAAATTCCGCCTTCAAAAAGCCCAGTTGCGAGCGGCCATTGCGGTTAACCGTGAACTCATACAGTTTTATTGGGAAGTTGGAAAGCTGATTGTCGAGCGCCAGACGCAAGCCCAGTGGGGCGATAAACTGTTTGATAACTTGGCCAAAGACCTAAGCCATAGTTTTCCCGATACCAAGGGGTTTTCTAAGACCAATCTTAAGAATATGCGTCTTTTTGCTACCCACTACCCCGCGAGTGAATTTGGTCAGGCACTGCCTGACCAATTGACGTGGACACACCATGTAGTACTACTGCAGCAAGTAGCTCTGGAAGACCTAGCTAAAAAGCAATGGTATGCCATTCAGACTGTTGAGAATGGTTGGTCATACCGACAATTGCGTGAGCAGATTTTGGCCGGCCTTTATGATCGTCAGTCCAAGAAAAGCTTAAAAACGACTAATTTTAATGAAAAGTTACCCTCCCCAACTTCTGAGTTAGCTCAGGAGATGATTAAGGAGCCGTACAAATTCCATTTCTTGACTGTCGGAGAAGATGCTCATGAAAAAGAAGTACACAGTGGACTGGTAGGCCATATCAAGCAATTTCTGATGGAATTGGGGCAAGGGTTTGCCTTATATGGAACAAAGTACTCTATCCACGTGTCAGGGAAACGTTTTGAAATTGATTTGCTCATGTATAATACTAAGCTTCATTGTTATTTCGTAATTGAAATTAAACGCGGCGACTTCCATCCCCAGCATACAGGACAACTTAATTTTTATTTGTCTGCTATTGATGAGCAATTAAAAATGCCAGAAGATGGACCCACCATTGGATTGCTACTTTGCGAAAAAAAAGATCGCGTCATTGCCGAATATGCATTAAGACGCGTAGATAGTCCTATGAGTATTTCAGAGTATCAACTATCCAAAGCGTTACCCGCTAAGCTCACTAAAATATTGCCGACGACCGATGAAATAGAAGCAGAACTCAATGAATATAGTAAAGAGATAGATAAAACAGAAGATGACAATGAAAAAGATTGATCATTCATTGCAAGCACCAAGCCCGTTATTTGATGCATTAAAATATATTAAATTACAGTCACAAATAGAAAATGATAAGTTTAAATTTCTTGAAAATTGTCAAGATGATGTTTGTCCTGTTTCAGGTATCACTATCGATAAATAGATAGTCAACTACTCCGTTATGTCCTGCTGCAAGGTGCTCGATAAGTTTTTTACAGATCAGGTAATATTTATCTAATTGATGGCTCTGGCTGAATCATAGCCTTATGCCAGTGACTGCTTTACACTATGCAACGCAGCTAAAATTACGATCGGTTTTAGTAAAATGTATTATTTTTCGACCAAGCTTAAAAGGTAATGGCAAGTTATGGGCAATATGATTAGAAATTGGTTTCAGCGTTATTTTTCCAACGTGGAAGTGACTATCTTATGGTTATTTATTGTTTTTATTACAGTGGCATTAGCGCTGTTTGGTAAGATGTTGGCGCCGGTGTTGGCGAGTATTGTGCTGGCTTATCTTTTGCAAGGATTTGTGGCGAGTTTAGAACGTTGCCGCGTTCCGCATGTGTTAGCGGTTATTTTTGTTTATTCCGCTTTTCTTGGATTGGTTATTGTTGCCTTATTAGGTTTGCTGCCTTTATTGTGGCGCCAATTAACCAATTTGGTTAATGAGTTGCCAAATACATTAGGGCGTGGGCAAGCATTGTTAATGACCTTGCCTGAGCGTTATCCGCATTATGTTTCTTCTTCTCAGATGCAACAGCTGTTGGTTGAATTCCGTTCGGAGTTTGCGCGTTTTGGTCAGGCAATTTTGTCGGCGTCATTTTCTTCTATTCCCAGTATCATTGGTGTTGTTATTTATTTAGTGCTAGTGCCGTTGTTGGTTTACTTTTTTTTAATGGATCGGTATCGTCTTATTCGTTGGCTTAACTCTTATTTACCCACTCAGCGGCGTTTAATATCGCAGGTGTGGAAGGAAGTATATGCGCAAATTGGCAATTATGTACGTGGCAAAGTTTTGGAAATGATTATTGTTTGGATTGTTTGTTATGTGGCGTTTGTACTATTAGGTTTGCAATATGCAATGCTGTTAGGCGCTTTGGTGGGTATTTCTGTGATTATCCCTTATATCGGTGCGGTGGTAGCAACGGTTCCCGTTTTGGTTATTGGTTTTTTGCAGTGGGGTTGGGGCACCCATTTTATTTATTTGCTAATTACTTATTCAGTGATCATCGCTTTAGATGCGAATGTCTTAGTGCCCTTACTATTTTCGGAAGCGGTCGATTTACATCCGGTCGCCATTATTATCGCCGTATTAATTTTTGGCGGTTTATTAGGGTTTTGGGGAATATTTTTTGCCATTCCATTGGCAACGGTAGTGAAAGCCATTTTGCATGCGGTGTCGAGCAAGCCTTTGCAAAGGTTTGCTGATAAATAATGAGGTGGCCACACAGTAACGCGTGCTTTTTCCGGTAAAATGGCGCGTGGCATCCGCAACCAATTTATTAATGCGTTCGCCGAACACCCGCAAGCAATTTTAGCTTATCCCATTCAAAATGCATTAACTCGCTCAATGCGCGACGAAGCTGCAAAATTAAATCTAACAGATTATATGTCTTTATGGGCAGGACAGGCCGCTTATTTGAGCCGCGATATGGCCGCGCTGATCAATTTAATTGAGCGATTGAATAAAGAAGTGGTAGAAGGTTTAAATGCTGTTTAAAATGCATTTAATAATGACAGTGAATATAAGGCGCATTCAACTGGTGGTCAATCGCTGGCAGATAATGGCATTGTATTAGACGTAAAAACCTACTCTAAAATTGGTCCAATAACCCAAACACAGCGTGGGGAATTTTTAATTGAAATTCAAGCTGGTGCTTTGTGGAAGGATATTTTTTTTATAGGTATATTACGCCGCTTTTTTATAGTGATTTTACCGCATTTAAAACCGCTTCAACATGACCGTCGACTTTTACTTTGCGCCATTCTTGGCGGAGAATCCCCGCTTTATCAATTAGAAAAGTGCTGCGTTCAATGCCTCGGGCTTTTTTGCCGTACATGATTTTATCTTTGATAACATCAAATAATTGGCATAAGTGCTCTGTGCTATCTGAAATTAATTCAAATGGAAAGCTCTGTTCGCTTTTGAATTTCTCATGTAGTTTTAAGTTGTCGCGTGAGATGCCAAAAATTTCCGTGTCTAATTGCGTAAATTGTTGGTAGGCATCACGAAAATTTTGGCCTTCTAGTGTGCAACCTGAGGTGCAATCTTTGGGGTAGAAATACAAAACTATATTTTTACCTTTTAAGTGTGAGAGTTTGATCGTTTTGTCGCCGGTTGCAGGCAAGCTAAAATCAGGTATGGGTTTTCCTAGTTCAATGTGCATAATGACCTCGGGTCTTTTTGTTAGGATTTTTGGGGTTCCATAACGGCATCGAAATTATATTCGTCACAAAAGATCATAAATGTTTCTCGAATATCGGCAATTAGCCTTTTTGCTGAGATGGTAAAAGTTAGCGTTATTGAGTACATCGGTGTTTCTGTTGCCGGAGCGGCATAGGTGGTGATGTTCATATCATAGATATGCAGACTCTGTTCATTGAAAAATTGGGTGATTTTATAAAGCGTGCCCGCTTTATTAGGTGCAATGATATAAGCCGTATAAGGAAGATTATCAACATGCGCTTCGCGCAGATGTGTGCGCCGACTCAAGCAGCGTATCTCATGTTTGTTCTCAAAGCTGGCTAGGCTGGCTTCAAATTTAGCAACTGCATTCCAGGTACCCACTAAAAGTAGATTGGCTACAAAGTCAGCTCCCAACATAGTAAAGCGGCTTTCGATGATGTTGCAATTGCAGCTATTAGCTAATTTGCTAAGTTCATTAATCAGTGTAGGTTGTTCGGCGCCCAGCAGGGTGACGGCTAAATATTCCATAGGGGTTCATTTAACTCATAAGATAAAAGATTATAGTAGTTGCCAGGGTATCTGTCTTTAGCCATAAGTCAACTCCAGGGGTACGCCAAAGGCACAAAAATTTAATGTCAGCGCTGTAGCAAGCCCGTGGGTTTTGCATTTTATAAACACTAAGAAGGAGTGCCGTGGCGCCAGGACTCGGGCCACCGGTATTAGCTAGCACAATAAAACCGCAAAACCTCAACAGGGTTAGCCTATATTGGTATTAATCTAGCCGTCTGTTTATTCTTTCGTTTTCTTCTTCTTTTGCATCACCACTTTCACTCTCGCCATCCTCGTTTTCATCGCCGCCTTCACTTTCGCTATCAGTTGCTTCAGCGCCAGGTTTGTTTTTGATATTAGTAGATGCTTTAACGGGAATTGTTTCTGCTATTTTTTCCGTGGGGCTGGATTCCTTGGTTTCTAAACTATCGGGGGTGGCAGCATGGATTAATTCTTGCCGCATGTGTTCTTTATCATTAGGTTGTTCATTGAGTAATTCGGCTAATTTATACGTTGAATCATGCTCAACGGTTAGGGCGGCATTATGCGTGTTAGCGGTACTTTCTTCATTTGCTGGAGCGGAATTAGTTTTCTGAATGAAAGTTTTTTTATCCGTATTATTGAATTTATTTTTTAGCCAATTTAGCAGGCCAGGTTTGTTTTTTGGTGCATCCTTATTTTCGGATGGTGCCACATTAGCAGCCGACTTATTTTTGCTTGCTTGCCATTTGGCTTTAACCCAACTACCTATTTTGGGCGCTACTTTTGCAGCAATGCCGATTACGGCGGTACCCACTAGCAGGGATGCGCCAATGATAAACGTAGGAGGAAATACCATTAAAATAACGCCGACTACTACCAGGGTGCTTAAGGCAACATTGAGCATGTTCTCGCGTAGCTCGGTTTTGGTTCGCGTTTTTTCTGTGGTTAATTGAGCGATATGTTGCTGTAATTTACTTTTGGTTGCGGGATCGCTAGCAAGGCCTAATTGTTTTAATTCTTTTTCGGCTTTTTTTAACTCGTGGTTAATATGCCGATATTCTTTGTAGGCGTGCACGGTTTTGGTGACATCCTTAATGAGTGTCAATCCTGCCGAAGCAGCATAGAGTATGGCCGCTACCGCTGGAAATAAAATCACTGCAATGGCAAAGCCTAATATGCCAAGAACGTAAAGGATCTTGGCGCCGGTAGATAGTTTTGAGCTTTTATTAATTAAAATATTTTTTAGAATGTCCCAACCCGTGTTGAGCGCTTCCAATGCTAATCGGATGGGCGGCAACATATGCGCTAAGGCGCTGATAGCGTGTCCTAGTACGCGTAAAGCCGCCATAAAGCTAAAGACAGCTTCCACTTTATCGGTGACGTTTCTTACTTTCTCAAAGTGTCCATCAACTGTTTGCGTAAATTGTTGATTGTATTCTTCAAGTTTGGCTTCCTCCGTGCGCTGATCGGGAGAGAAACTTTTTTCATGTAAATTAGTCGTTGGCATAAGCTTATTCACCATGGTTACCATATAAACAGTGTAGCAGACAAGCCTTAAAGTTTTCTTAAGGCGAGTTGTTTGGGCATGGAAAAATGTTTTTTATTAAAAAAACTTTTTTCCATGCAGACTAAACCAAATTTTTCTGCTAGATTAGTCCTGTTTCCTTAACCGACCTTCTTTATCTTGGCAACAGCTGGGGTAGGGGATACGCGTTAAAGAGGCATTTTTTTTTATTTTGATTATAGGTTATTGTTATGTCAGCAACTGAAAGAGGAACCGTTAAGTGGTTCAATAGTAGTAAAGGGTTTGGGTTTATTGAGCGTGAACAAGGTGGCGATGTATTCGTTCACTATAGTTCTATCAATGATAGTAATGGTGGCTACCGTTCTTTGCAAGAAGGACAAAGAGTAGAGTTCACTGTGACACAAGGACCTAAGGGTGCTCAAGCAGAAAACGTTATTGTAATTTAATGATTCGTGCCTACCTTGGATAATGAAAATACGCCTTATAATAATTTAGATCCGAGCTTGATTTTAAACGCGATCGAAAGTGTTGGATTTCAGTGCTCGGGTAGCTTACTCGCACTAAATAGTTATGAGAACCGGGTTTACCAGGTAGGCATTGAAGATGCAGCCCCGCTCATCGCAAAGTTTTATCGACCTTATCGTTGGGCAGATAAAGCCATTATTGAAGAACATCAATTTGCGTTAGAGTTAGCGAGCTACGATATTCCTGTCGTTTCACCCCTCATTATTAATGAAAGTCATACTCTCCATGAGTATCAAGGTTTTCGTTTTGCGCTTTTTCCGCGTCAAGGCGGTCGTGCGCTTGAATTAGATAATTTAGAACAGCTTGAATGGATTGGCCGGTTTATTGGACGGCTACATGCCGTGGGTGCATGCCAACCTTTTCAACATCGGCTCCAATTAGAAGTGCAAAGTTATGGTTATCAACCCTACCAATTTTTGCTAGACCATGATTTTATTCCACTAGAATTAAAGCACAATTTCTGTCTCACAGTGGAAGCGTTATTAAAAAAAATAGCAGAGAGCTTTCAGCGGGCAGGCAGCATTAAAAATATTCGCTTACACGGTGATTGCCATGCAGGCAATATATTGTGGAACAGCAACGGCCCCCAGATTGTTGATTTAGACGATTGCTTAATGGGCCCGGCGATTCAAGATATATGGATGCTAATTACGGGCAATACTAAACAAGAAGTCCAACTGCAATTAGATAGAATTCTGCGTGGTTATCAGGAATTTTATGATTTTAATTTTCGTGAGCTTCAGCTGATTGAAGCCTTACGTAGTTTGCGCATGATTCATTATTCGGCATGGCTGGCAAAGCGTTGGGAAGATCCCACTTTTCCATTAAATTTTCCATGGTTTAATACCGTTAATTATTGGCAAGAACAACTGCGAAATTTAGCAGAACAATTATCTTTGCTTGAACAAGCTAATGATAATGCCATCGTGTGTGATGATTAATTCAGTTTCTTTGATTAAGCCATTAACGCTAGGCGCTAAAACTTTCCCCACTAATATTATTCAAGGCCCTTTAGCAGGGATTAGCTGTGCGCCGTTTCGCTTATTAACTTGGCAATATGGCAAGCCCGCTTTTTCTTGTACCGAAATGATTTCCTGCAAAACACTCATTCATCAACCTAAATTTTCGCATCAGCGCTATGTAGCCAAAGATCCTGCCGAAGGCCCTGTGTGTTTTCAGTTATCGGGCAATAATCCTGCTGAAATAGCCCAGGCAACTAAAATAGCCACGGATTATGGCGCCGATTTAATTGATTTAAATTGTGGTTGTCCTGTTAACAAAATTCGCCGTAAAGGCGCCGGTTCAGGCTTGCTGCAAGACACCGCGAATCTTTATCAATTAATTGTTGCCATGAAGCAAAATACGCATCTGCCGGTATCGATTAAAATTCGTGTGGAAGGCAGCAGCCCCGATCGATTTAACCATGAGATTGCTAAGATGGTGAGCGACGCCGGTGCTGATTTTTTAGTGGTGCATGGCAGGCATTGGACGGAGCATTACGAAACCCCGTGCAATCACCAACAAATTCAATTTTTCGTCGAACAATTAACAATTCCAGTGATAGGCAATGGCGACATTGCTTGCGCCGCTTCGTTGAAAAAGATGTTTGCAACTGGTTGTGCCGGTGTCATGATTGCCCGTGCAGGCGTGGGCCAGCCTTGGTTAATCAAGCAATTAATAGCAGAAATACAGCAAGAAAATTTTAACCAGCCGACAATAGCAGAAATAGGTGCTATTTTTATCAAGCATGTTTTACGCTTAGTCGATTTACTCGGCAACGAAAAATTCGCCATCCTACAAGCCCGCAAATTCGCAAAGTACTACGCACGTGATTTACCCAATAGAACGGAATTTTGTGCG
>CAIUAS010000017.1 GCA_903897205.1 uncultured Gammaproteobacteria bacterium | reverse complement strand
ATCTAACATAGCGTCCTCTTTGTTTTAGGGCTTAAATAAAGCCAGCTAGTATAAAATCATTTGGCTTAAAAAGCATCTGTCTTTCGCGACATCTGCATCTAGTCTGATTATTTTTAATGGATAACTCAGGTACCAGAAAGCGCAGCAGAGCTACCATCAAACAGCTCAACCTCAGTGCTCTGCAAATAAATCAGCAACTGAATCAACTCATTTATCACTACCATAAATTCTTTTACCTGCTGCACTTTGAAAGGCGACATTTTTGCTGTTTTGCGGATTGTATTGAATTGCTCCTTGGCCATGTGCAAAACTTGCTGAATATTAATTTTCTGGGCCTCAACCGGTTGATTTGACAAAATGCCAGAAAATTCAAGTAGTTTACTACCTGCCTGCTGAAAATAATGCTGAATATCTACGTTTAATGCTATCGCGATGGATTCCAGATTGTTTTTATTCTGTTCAAACGATAGTAAATTAAAATATAATTTATACTGTAATTCGATTAAATGCCGATATTTTACTTCGTCGTTCGCATTATTCGTTAAATAAGCGAGCAGAGATTCGGTATTGGTTAAGCGATCTATCAAATTCCGCCTTAGCAAAGTCAGATCAGATTCTTTATTGAGGATTATAAAACTTTCATTAAGTGCAGCCATCCACCTGGCAAACTTATTATAATTCACTGCCAGGCGTTTACGAAGATTAATAACGGGATTCAGCGGCCAAACAAAATATCCTACCATTACTGCAATGGTAGAGCCTAATAAAACGCCCGCCACACGCCCTAAGGCTGCTTGCGCAGTTAACTGCGCTCCCCACTGCGTAATAACCGCCGTAGACAAAGCCACGTTAGCCTGTATACCAATATCAATTAAATTCCCTTTGCCCGCACTTAAATAAGCAAAACTAAGTATTGTAAGCGCACTCAGCAAATAAAAAAACAGTAGATTTAACGGCAACGCAATTAACAGGATGCCTATTGTCCCACCTAACAAACAACCCAAAATACGTGACCTGGCTTTTTGATGCGAGCTATAGATATTTAGCTGTGCAACCACTAACACACTCACCAGGCCCGTGACTATGGCAGGGGACTTAATAGCATACCAAATCAGCATGGTTAAACTAGCTGCAAGCGCTACCTTAAGTGAATGTTTTATTTCTATAATGTTGCCAGGCAAAGCTTTTAAACTGCTCCAAAAATGCGGCAGGATTTTCGTTAATTCAGGCTTGCGATAAATAGGCGGTTTTATATCAAGATATTCATTGTTGACAATATACGCCAAATGATACTGAATTTTTTCTAACAGCTCCAAAAAAGCATAAAAATTTGCATTGCTCTTTATGCTACATTGATAAATATGACCGGCTACTCTCTCCTCTTCTCTTAAGTAGTAAATTTGGTGCATTAACTCAAGAAAGGCAGCACGTTCATTATTAAACTGAATCAAATCAGCAGGCTTAGCAGCACACTCAAATATATTTATTAAAATTCCTTTGGTCTTTTTCAATAATACTAAAATAGATTCTGGCACTGCCAGCTCAGGTTTCTGTTTTAATAAACTGCTAAACTGACTTAATTTTGCCAAAATAAAGCGCATATTTCGTATATTATCGATTACTTGCAAGGCATCAAAATTTTCTCTTTTAAGCTCTTTCCCAGCAATAAGTAAGGATTTTTTGTAACTATTTAATTTTTGATTAATCTGTTGAAGATGTTCTGCAATATGCCCTTGCTGATCAGAGTTTGCTAAATAACAATCGACAAGCTCAATGAATGATTGTTTTAAATCCATTAATAAATTTTCCCTGTCTTTAAGCATCTTATCCTGCACAAAGTTAGGAAAAACAAATAAAGTAACCAACCAGACTGATCCAACGCCTAATAAAACTTCCATCGTGCGTGAAATAGCTAATGAATAGACTAATTCTGGTTTAGGAGCTGCTATCAGCGCCACCATGACAGCGGTGACAGGTAATAAAATAAATGCATACTGATATCGACTCATGGTTGAATAATAACAACAAACCATTATCAACAGAACCAGGCTGACCATAATCCAGAGGATATGCTGTGCGAACAATACAACGAGTATCACCCCCAAAACAGCGCCAATCACAGTGCCGACAATCCGCATTAGTGATTTATCGATGGTTGCCCCTACGTGAGATGTCACCAGAAATACACTCGTAATCGCTGCCCAAAACGGCATCGACAATTTGAATAACCACGCTGTACTGGTTGCCAACGCCACCGCTAACAGGGTTTGAATAGCCATTCGCATTTGCAATGGCGGCTTACGCATATAAGCCCAGCCTGCCTTAATTTTTGTGGATAGCGTTTTCATTTGCACCTTTTAAAAAATCAGCTTACGATACAATGCATCATAAAGAAATGGATTCATTATATAAATCATGTTTACCAAAATTCTTATTGCTAATCGCGGTGAAATTGCCTGCCGTATTATTAAAACAGCAAAACGCCTTGGCATAAACTGTGTAGCTATCTATTCTACCGCCGATCAAAACGCCCTTCACGTGAAGCAAGCTGACGAAGCCTATTGTATTGGACCTGCACCTTCCCAACAAAGCTATCTTAATATGGATAACATTATCCAAATTGCCTTACAAACGGGAGCCCAAGCCATTCATCCTGGCTATGGTTTTCTATCGGAGAAAGCAAAATTTGCCGAAAAATGCGCGCACGCAAAACTTACTTTTATTGGCCCTACCGCTCAAGCTATTAGCGCAATGGGCTCAAAAAGCGCCGCCAAACAAATTATGGAACAAGCGCAGGTGCCGCTGATTCCAGGTTATCATGGTGAAAAGCAAGATTTAGCAACCTTGCAAACAGCCGCCGATAAATTAGGTTATCCCCTCTTATTAAAAGCCACTGCGGGCGGTGGCGGCAAAGGAATGCGTGTGGTTAATAAAGCGGCTGAACTTCCTGCCGCAATAGCAGGCGCTAAACGTGAAGCATTAAACAGTTTTGGTGATGAACAGCTCTTAATAGAGAAATACTTTATTAATCCGCGTCATGTAGAAATACAAATATTTGCAGATAATTATGGCAACACCGTTTATTTATTTGAGCGCGATTGCTCTATTCAACGGCGCCATCAAAAAATTATCGAAGAAGCCCCTGCACCGCATTTATCGGCAGAATTACGCAAAGCAATGGGACAAGCAGCCATCGCTGCCGCGCGCGCTATTGAATATACCGGCGCCGGCACTATCGAATTTTTATTAGCAAACAATCAATTTTATTTCATGGAAATGAATACGCGTTTGCAAGTAGAACATCCCATCACCGAAATGATTACTGGGGTAGATTTAGTTGAATGGCAATTAAAAATTGCGGCTGGTGAAACATTACCGTTACAACAAGAACAATTAAAAATCCATGGCCATGCATTTGAGGTCAGACTATATGCCGAAGATCCTTTAAAAGATTTCCTCCCTTCCGTTGGTAAAATTAATTATTTAAAAACCCCGACAGAGTCAACCCAGATTCGCTTAGATAGCGGGATAACTCAAGGTGACGAAGTAACACCGTATTATGATCCCCTCTTAGCAAAACTTATTGTATGCGGACAAAACCGCGCAAGCGCATTAAATCAATTAACGCATGCTTTAGCGCAATTTCAATTAGTGGGCATACAAACTAATCTAGAATTGCTCACTCAGATAAGTAAACACCCTGCTTTTATGACAGGCGAGGTGCATACGGGTTTTATCAAGCAACATCAAGCAGCATGGTTACAACAAACTGAAATAGGCGAACCTCTATTAGCTTTAGCCACACTTTTTATTTTACTCAACCAACAAGTTAACGTTCTAAAAAATAACTCATCCAGTGATCCTTATTCTCCTTGGCATCAAATCGACAATTGGCGCGCCAATTTACCGGCGCAACAAAAAATAATATTTACCTATCACGCTAGAAAATTAGCATGTCTTATTGAATGCACAAAAGATTCTTATCTCATTTCAATTGATAATCAATCATTTATCGCCAGCGGTTTATTACAAAAGCAAACTGAATTACGCGCTAAGATTGATGGCCAATCTTATCATGCTAATATGGTTTATCACT
>CAIUAS010000016.1 GCA_903897205.1 uncultured Gammaproteobacteria bacterium | reverse complement strand
GTAAAAGAATTAGTTTTGGCAGGTATGTTGCTAGCTAGCCGGCGTTTATATAATGCAAAGGATTTTTTAAATCAACTTAAAGTGGATGAAGCCGAATATACGCAACAAGTTGAAAAATTAAAAAAACAATTTGTTGGTAAAGAATTATTTGGTAAAACCCTAGGGCTTATAGGATTGGGCAATATTGGCGTTAAAGTAGCTAATGTGGCGTTAGAGTTAGGCATGTCTGTTATAGGTTATGATCCTGATATAACGGTAAAAAATGCATTAGCTTTATCCGCCAATATTCAAATGACTGAACAATTATCAACCTTACTGTCTCAGGCGGACTTTATTAGTTTGCATGTGCCTTATCTGCCTGAAACAAAGGCATTTATAAATGCTGAGCGGTTAGCACTATTAAAATATGATGCTGTTTTACTAAATTTTTCACGTGCGGAGATTGTCGATTCTGCAGCAATGCTTAATCATCTTGCTGTAAATAATCAAGGAGTTTATGTCACTGATTTTCCGCTCTTTGAATTTAAGTCACATCCTCAAATAATTAATCTACCGCACATTGGCGCCTCAACGGTTGAGGCTGAAGAAAATTGCGCAAATATGATAGCGCACTTGGTCCGTAATTATTTAGAGTTTGGCCATATACAGTATTCTGTTAATTTTCCTGAGGTTTATGCGCCGCCAAGTAGCCGTTTTCGTTTAGGAGTTGTCAATAAAAACATTCCAGGTATGGTTGCTGTTATCTCGCAGCAGCTTGCTCAAGCAAGTTTAAATATAGAAAATATGCTAAATAAATCCCGTGGGGAAATTGCTTATACAATAATTGATATCTCTGTTAAACCACCAGATTCAATTATCAAAGCAATCGCCCGCATTCCAGGGGTAATAAAAATAGATGTCCTGTCGATAGGGCAACCGTGAGGATCTTTAGCGCTATTTTGAAATAGCCAGCGCGCTTAAGCGGACTTAAAGCATTTGGTTTTTAAATCAAGCCTTGCTAAAAGAGCAAAGAACTATAATAATATCGCCCTCATCATGGTTAACTCATGAGTTTCTAGCGGGTTGGAACCAACAAGATGTGGCAAGTTAAACGCAACGAGCAAGGATATGATGTTGATAAGATGTTCCCAAAGATATGGAAAGGCGTTTTTATTTAGCTTATTACTAGCACTAATTCCGGCGTTTGCTTTTAATGCGCCAGCTGCTGCCGATCAAACCACTAGCGCAGATGCAAACTATCTCAATACCATTAGTTTTGATAGTGATTATAGCGTTATAAGTAATTTAAAACAAAATTGGAATTTGGCGACGTTGGCTTATGGTCGTCAATTTAATTTCGGTTCTGTTACTGGCTATATTAGTAAAGCTAATCGTTTTAGTGAAAATGGTTATCAATATGGCATTTATGCTTATCCCCACTTATTTAAAGGCGCTTACCTTTATTTAAACTATGCGCGTTCAGGTTCGCCATTATTTCCAGAAAATCGCTATGATAGCGAAATATTTTTCTCCTTGCCGCATGCCTATGAATTTAGTGTAGGCGAGCGTTATATGCAGTTTTCTTCTATAACGCGTATTTATACCGGGTCAATAGGGAAATATATTGGCAACTATTGGATATCTTATCGACCCTATATTACACCAGGTAAGGTGGGCACCTCGGTGAGTCATACCTTAACGGTGCGTCGTTATTTTGAGAGCGCGGAACATTACATTTCTTTTTATACTAGCGTTGGCTCTTCTCCGATGAATTTGGATCAAATAGACCCAGCGAGTATTGATGCTTTCCATACCACTACTTTTAAAGTGAGTGGTTTAAATCCGCTTAGCAAACGGCTTGCGCTTGGTTGGGGTGTTGCCTATTCAAGACAAGCCTTTCCAAGAAGCACTATGCGTTATGTGTGGGATTTTAGCGCAGGCCTTGCTTATAAATTTTAAAATTATTGCGAGTAAGAAAATATCCTATGGCTATGATTTACCTTTGGCCAATTATCACTTTAATTGGTTTGCTAATCTATAAATATGCGCTGATGGGATTTGCTCAGCCATATTATATGGAAATTTGTGGTGATTTGTTGTTACTTTTCATCATATGCATTCTATCTATTAAAAGGCAATCCCGCTTTGGGCGCCATACTTTTTTATTAATAACATTGTTCATACTGTTTTATCACTGGTTGGATACTTGTATTATTCTTGCTATCAATAATCGCTTAACATTAGATAATTTTCTGGCTAATTATAGTAATTATAGCGCGTTCATTTATGTCATTAATACTAAATTAATTGTTTTTACCGCGTTAGCAATTTTAGTGCCCATTTTAGTAAGGAAAAGAACACTTACGTTCCGCTTTAGTACAGTGGCTTTAACGACTATTTTTGTGGAATTGCTGATTTTAGTGGCGATTATCTATTATTTTTTACCCAGTAATTCGCTGGCTAGCGGTAATGCAATTGATTTAATGACAGATTCATTAACTGCTAATCAAGTTAATCAAAAATCGCTGCAATATGTTGAGGATAAATTTCCTACGCTCATTCAACGTATAAACCAGTATTTGGCTGGTAAGCAATGGCAGGTTTCATCAGCGCATAATAATAAAAAACCCAATATTATTTTGGTCATATCAGAATCTTTATCGGCCGTTGATTCCAAATATGATGGCGGTTTGTTTGATCGCTTACCGCTTATCGATAAAATGCAGCAAGATGGGGTTGCAATAACTAATGCTGTTTCAAGTGGAAAGATTTCGATACAAGGATTGGCCGGCATATTATTAGGGGCACAGTCTACTAAAACAGGTGGATTTGCAAGCGCGCTCAAGCAATTTCCGCCAGATAAACTTACGCAAAATAATATAATTGCCTATGCAAATAAAGCGGGCTATAAAACGATTATGATTGAGCCAGGGCAGCCCCCTAATTGGTTTGAAATGACTCGGTGGTTTAAAGGCATTGGTTTTAATAATGTCATTGCTAGAGATTCAGTTTTTTTTGCCAATACGCCGCGCTTTACCTGGGATACGCCGAGTGATGAGGCTATGTATCATTTGGCAGAGCAACTGTCCGCCCAACAAAAAGAACCTTATTTAATTGCTATTCAAACAATGAGTTTGCATCCGAGCTATATTTTGCCTGATTCTAAATATAAAATTGGCAATTCAGATTTATTAAATTTGATTAATTATGTCGATGGAACGACCTATGCATTTTATCAAAACTTAAAAAAATCAGACTATTTTAAAAATGGTGTGTTGGTTGTTGTTGGGGATCATCGTCGCTTTGAGCCATTAGAAGCCGCAGAAATTAAAGATGGTGGTTATGCAAAATGGCACGAACGGATTGTCTGTAGCCTTGTCGGCAAGGGTATTGCTACGCATACATTAGCTTCTACGCCTTTTAATAGTGTAGATTTAAATACGCTTTTACACTATGTCATTGATGGCGCTAAAGTTGATGCGCATACCATTGCACGTGCAAATATCAGTGCTTTATTAGGAATCGAAAAGCCTATCAGTATTGCCTTGGTGAATGAAAGTAGAGGTGGCTATTTAATTAGAAGCGAGAATTATCCGCCCTTATTTATATCTATATATGGCAATATTCCCTTTGATCAAGTTCCCTCTTTGGCTTATAGACAGGTAATACCTTATTTGATTCTTAACGATCAGCGCATGAAAACGGTTATGACTAAATAAGTATACGTTATAGTGTTTTTACTATTTTTAGCATAATAAACTGATTGGCCGCATGGAGAAAATGACATTAATGCAAGCATTAATTAAAAGAGCGCTGGTTTTTATTTGCTTTCTCCTCACGGTAGGCTTTGCCTATGGTAGCTTTCTATTATTAATTCCAGGACGTAGCTTAATTACATTTTTGCGTACCAATGGATATTCGAATCAAGCTGAAACTATCATTATGGTGTTGCTTATAGTTTTTTGGATTGCGTCTCTATTATTTATTGTGAATGTGTTGCAACAGTTTTACACGGAAAGTGTTAAACGCAGTTCAAAAGCTATATTGCTAATTATACCCATGGTAGTGTGTGCAATAACTATTTATCATTGGTTAAATCCAAAGCAGGGGGCTTACTTACAAAAAGTT
This sequence comes from uncultured Gammaproteobacteria bacterium, assembly GCA_903897205.1. GTDB lineage: Bacteria > Pseudomonadota > Gammaproteobacteria > CAIUAS01 > CAIUAS01 > CAIUAS01. The sequence continues at coordinate 3,948 of CAIUAS010000016.1, read as the reverse complement.
AAGTCAAATAATGGCTATTTTACTGCGGGTGCTTATCCATCTTTTAGTGATTTACTTGAACTCAAAGCGAAGGGTTACACGGGAGTGATTTCATTATTAAATCCGCTAGTGGTGCCTTTTGAACCTGTTTTGTTGGAACGCGAAAAGAGAGATACTAAATTGCTAGGATTGCAGTTTATTAATATACCAATGCTACCTTGGGTTTCGCAAAATGAGGATGCGATTAAGCGAATACAGACGATCGCGCGCGATAATCAGGGTAAAAAATATTATGTCCATTGTTATTTGGGTGAGGACAGAATTCGTATTTTTATGCGGATTATTAATAATGATGCTCCGTTGCTGCAGGCTGTTGAGAAATCTCAGTTGTTAAATAATATGGTAACTATCCGCGGAAAATGCTTGCCATTAAGTGATAAATTAGTTGCTTGCCCAATGCCTGTAGATGATTTTTTCTTAAGGACAATAATTGCTTCGCCGATAAAATACTTTGTTAGTTTACGCGGCGATAACACGCAGCTCGATCAAGAATCGCTAGAGTATGACGAAGCTACGCTAGAAAAATATCATATCAAGTATCTGCATTTACCGATATATACTAAGCCCTATAAACCTAAAGCAGTGCTTGCAATAGCACGCCAGATCAAGCAATTAAGTCAGCCCGCATTAGCCTATGATTATTTTATGCCGCCTAATTCTGTTGCAATGGAAGGGTTTTTAATTGCTTTTAAAGCGGATAAACCGCCTTTACCGGTTAGTTTATTTACAGAACCAATGCAAGCTGGAAAGGTGCAAGTAGTGGCCGCTAATATAGCAACAGGTCCGCAGCCGACTCTGATGGATGTGAAAAATTACCTCATACCTAAGGGGATTAGAGATTTAATTTATTTAGGCTCTTGTGCGAACAAGCAATATTTAAAGCTGAAGAAATCTGTAGCCATGATGGGGGTTAAAGCAGATTGTTTTGCCCTTAATAATAAAGGATTATATATGAAAATCGCTAATGATGGACCGTGGTATCTGTTTGGGCCTACACTGCCAGACTTGCGCTTAAAAAAGGAAAAAAATACAGATGGTTGATGTATATAAAATTATCTATTTTATAGTAATTATAGAATTATTAGTTATCGGATTAATTATCTTATCAACTTGTATTCTGCGTATATTTAATATGATTAAATCAAAGCGCAGAAATACATTGGTATCGGTTGCGAAAGAGACCATTGATAAGCAATTGCAAGTTGACCAAAGCGGCTTAGATCAATTTAGCTTTCCTGCGAAAAAATATAATAATCTTAAAATATTAATTCCTCTTATTGAGCAATATGATAAACAAGGTTTGACTGAGAACTGGACTTTTTTAAAAAAAACTATTTTAGCTGGACTGTTGGATCAGGCTAGAAAGCTCGCTAGTAAGAAAAACTGGAGTGAGCAATTTTGGGCTGCTCGCTATTATGCCATGAGCCCCATAGCATCAGATAACGAGCAAATTATTAAATTACTCGCGTCAGAAATTCCTTTAGTGCAAATTTCTGCTATTCGATCATTAATTAAATTGGCTACTAAAGAGGGTGTTTACGCTGCTGTTAAGCGAGTTGCAGCTGAACGTCGATTGAATCAAACCATTTACCTGGCGCCTTTTGAGCAGGCAAATGAAAAAACCATGCAGTATGTCGCTGAGTATTTGCTCGAAGATAAGGAGCTATTTAGTCGTGCTGTTTGTTATAAAATTTTGTTGATGGCAACCACCACTGGGAAAGTAATAGAGGTGCCTGATACGGATATTAGCGGCAATAATATTGAATTGCGTATTGCGGCGATGAAGTATTTAGTTCGTACCGATAAGGCAAGAGCAGCTAAAATATTGCCGCTGTTATTAAGCGATGAAAAATGGGAAGTACGTGCTAATGCTATTATTTTATTGGGCGAACTTGATGGTAAGGGTAACCTGGAACAGTTTGCTAAAAGTCTTGCAGATCCACAGTGGTGGGTTCGTGTTAACGCCGCCAATACTTTGAAGCGATTAGGCGAAACCGGTTTGAAAATTTTAAATGCCCAAGATCCTACCGTTGATCGTTTTGCCTATGAAACTGCTCAGCATGTACTTAAATCACCTCATTAATTTATTTAAAGATAGGTAGTTATGATTGAAAAATGGTTATACGTTATTGAAACTTTTATTATTGTTTATTTCATAATAGTAAATTCTTGTTATTTATTATTGTTATTTTGCTCCTTGCCCAGATTGTCGCGTTATTTTAAAGAAAGCACGATAGGTAATATTAATAACATTGTTGATGACGCATTATGCCCCCCCGTTGCTGCCATTATCGCGGCGCATAATGAAGAAGCTAGCATAATAGATACGGTATATAATTTACTGGATATTAAGTATAAGAACTTTAATATTATCATTGTTAATGACGGTTCTACTGATGCAACTTTAGCAAAACTGATAGCAAGTTTTGAACTATATCCAGTTAGTGTGATAGTGCCGCAATCTATCAAAACCACAAAAATTAATAATTACTACGTCTCACAAAAGTATCCGAAAATTGTTGTTCTTGATAAAGAACACGCGGGTAAAGCCGATTCTCTTAATGTGGGATTAAATGCATGCCGTTCTGCATTATTTGTCACCATTGATGCAGATACCATATTAGAGCCAGATACGATTAGTAGCTTGGTGTTTTCAATGTTATCGCATCCTCATACGATCGCCGAAGGCGGAGCGGTCTATATATTAAATGGTTGCAATTATGCACAAGGGAAATTAATTGAACCCAGGATGGCTTCCTCTTTCACGGTGGCTTTACAGACGTTTGAATATTTAAGAGTGTTCATGTTTGGCCGTACTGGTTGGGAATCATTTAATGGGCCAGTTATTCTTTCGGGTGCACTTACTTTGTTTGAACGAAAAGCAGTTATGGATGTAGGCGGATATGAACCAAAAACGATAGGAGAAGATATGGAGGTTGTTGTGAAACTCCATGCTTATATGGGATCGCATGGTTATCCTTATCGGATTGGTTATACTCCATCAGCAGTTGCTTGGACAGAAGTCCCTGACAATTTAACCAAATTATGGCGTCAACGCAGTCGTTGGCATCGAGCGCTTTTTGATTGTTTGTGGCGTTATAAATTTATGTTTTTTAATCCAAAATACAATATGACAGGTTTATTTGTCATGCCGTTTTTTTTGCTAGGAGAATTTTTAGGGCCTATCGTCGAATTTACTGGTTATGTCATTTTAATTATCAGTATGTATTTAGATAATGTTAATTGGGCTTACGCTATTTTATTTTTCGCATTAAGCTTAGGTTTTTCTCTCATATTAACGTTAGCGACTATGTTAATGAGTTTACTCAGTTTTAATAAATATCGTAGATTGCGAGATATTTTCAGAGCGTTTCTATTGGCTTTTGTGGAACACGTTGGCTTACGTCAATACCTAGTTGTTTGTCGTTTATTTGCTACCATACGTTATCTCTCAGATAGGTTGAAAATTACTAAGCAAGGATGGCGAACATTATAAGTGAAACGGGTTTGGTGGGGTACAATTCACATTGGTAACCATATCAATCCACACGCCATTGCAACCATAGACGTATAATTTCTTTTCAATTTATCGTACCTTGTCGCAATTGCGCGAAAATGTTTAAGCCTTGCAAAAACATTCTCGACCATTCGTAAATTGGGCTTGTCATAAATTCCGTGTTCGCGCATGATGGTCCGTAGCTTTGACCAGTGCTCGTCTGTGAGCATCAGTCTGGGCATTGCAAACTCATTTTATTGTAGATTGTGGAATCACAATTTTACGAGTTTGCTCTTATAAATCAATTTATTACAGCAAATTGTAATCAGCCCCTAATAGATAATGGAAGAAGCTGACAATGGCGGCAAGGAAATAAACTTGATTATCAAGTTTTAAATTGTGGCTCCTGTTTT
>CAIUAS010000015.1 GCA_903897205.1 uncultured Gammaproteobacteria bacterium | reverse complement strand
CATTCGCCAATAATATGAAGGCAAGTCTGGCCATGGCTATCTTGCTGTTTCAAAAGATCAACCACCTCTACAGCACATTGTTCATCACCCGCTAGTTCTTCCAAAAGCGTCAGTAATAACTCGTTTTTATGCGCGCTGTGGTGCGAGGCAATCGTATGCAATAAAGTTCGGTCTGCGCTAGTTTGCGATTTTAAAAATGCGATAATCTGCTCCCCACTGAGAGCCCGCTCCTTATAAAATTTAATCAACGGTTGTAAAGGAAGTACTTTTTCGTGCCTGCTTCCTTTTGCTTCCTTAATTGCATATTTTTCATCATCCCTACTTTCATAAGCATAAATATTGAAAAGAATTGCTTCCTGCGGATTTATCAGAAAATTTTTAATTGCGTCTAATAGTTCTTGTATGCTCATCTATAACTGCTTCTCTTTTAGTTAGAAAAATTATAATGACAAGTGATATGTCAGCACTTGCGGTTTTTGATAAAAACTATGTTACCAAACAAACCTTAAGGGATTCTTAAAGAAAATTAAAAATAGAAAAAATTAGCGTTATTAAATTTTTCGGATCAGGCTGTAGCTCAATGGGCGCTTGCATGTTAAATTGTTCCCCATTAATTAATAAGGAGAATTAGCATGCAAAATCCATCTCATGAGGCTTCTTTACCTGATTTTAGCGCTATAAATCCAGCGCAAATTGAAAAAACCTTAGAGCAGCTGCTTGCTGAAAATCGCACGCAATTCAATGCACTTCTCGCCAAAACCCCTCTCAATACTTGGCAGCAATTAGTTTCACCCTTGGAAACGCTAGATAATCGCTTAAGCAAATTTTGGGCACCGATCGGCCATTTGCATGCGGTTGCCCAAACACCGGAACTACGCACAGCGTATCAAAACTGTTTACCCAAGCTGACCGCCTATTCCACTGAATTAGAACAAAACGAACCGCTCTATCAAGCATTCAAACAACTGGCTGCAAGCAGCGCTTTTAATGATTTAAACTACGCCCAACAAAAAGTGATTAAAAATTACTTACGTGATTTTCATTTAGCGGGTATTGATTTGCCTGCTGGTAAACAAAAAAGATATGCTGAAATTCAAACGCAATTAGCGGAATTATCTAATCAATTTTCAGTCAATGTTTTGGATGCCACCGCCGCCTGGACCAAACAGATTACTCACCGCGATGAACTTACCGGAATTCCCGATCATGTATTAGCAAGCGCACAAGCCGCCGCCAAAGAAAAAGGCTTAGAAGGTTGGTTATTAACCTTAGAATTTCCCTGCTATTATCCCGTGATTAGTTATGCCAATAACCGTTCACTGCGCGAAGAAATATACACCGCCTATGTTACCCGCGCTTCCGATCAAAGCCTTAACGCCAAACAATTTGATAACAGTAAAAATATTGCAGAAATTTTAAAATTGCGTCATGAACTTAGCTTATTATTGGGTTTTAAAAATTATGCCGAATTATCTTTAGCCACTAAAATGGTAAAAAATACTGACGAAGTCATGCAATTTTTACAAGGGCTTGTCCAACATGCACGGCCAAAAGCCTTGGCCGAATTAAAAGAATTAACAACCTTCGCCCAAACACTCGATGGCATTGCTCATCTACAAGCCTGGGACATCCCCTACTACAGTGAAAAATTACGCGAGCAGCAATATAACATCAACGATGAAATTTTGCGGCCTTACTTCCCTGTCGATGGCGTATTAAACGGCATGTTTAGCTTAATACAAAAATTATATGGCATGTCTGTTAAAGAAATAAAAGCTATTAACGTCTGGCATCCTGACGTACGTTTTTTTGCAATCTATGATCAAGACAAGCAACTGCGCGGACAATTTTATTTAGATTTATTTGCCAGAAGCAACAAACGCGACGGCGCCTGGATGGATGATTGCCAAGCACGTTGGCGCTTAGAAAATGGGCAAGTGCAAACCCCCATTGCTTTTCTCACCTGCAATTTAACCTCACCCACCGCCGATAAACCGTCACTCTTAACCCACGATGAAGTGCTCACTATTTTCCATGAATTTGGCCACGGCTTGCATCATATGTTAACAAAAATGGATTACCTCGATATTTCAGGAATTAACGGCGTTGAATGGGATGCGGTTGAATTACCGAGTCAATTTATGGAATATTTTTTATGGGAAAAATCGGTATTAGATATGGTGTGCGGTCATTATCAAACTGGCGCAAAATTACCACAAGACTTATTTGAAAAAATGCACGCCGCAAAAAATTTCCACTGCGCTTTACAATTATTGCGTCAACTGGAATTTGCTTTATTTGATTTTCGCTTACACAAAGAATACAACCCCAACCAAGGCGACGAACAAATTCAACAATTATTAAATGAAATATACACTGCCGTTAGCGTCACGCCAAAACCCGCCTTCAACCGCTTTCAAAACAGTTTCTCGCATATCTTTGCCGGTGGTTATGCCGGCGGTTATTACAGTTATTTATGGGCAGAAGTACTGGCCTGCGATGCCTATGCAAAATTCAAAGAAGCTGGCGTCATAAACCCACAAACTGGCGCTGAATTTCTTCAGCATATTTTAGAAAAAGGCGGCTCTAAAGATGCCCTAGAATTATTCATCGCTTTCCGTGGCCGCAAACCCACAATGGATGCATTATTGGAAGAACGCGGCATGTTGCAGCAATAATTTTATTTTTTACTCGAAAAAAACCAGTGTTAGTAAAACTAGTCCTATTATCGGAACCAATATTTTATGTCATTATCAGTGAAAGCATTCTACCAGAACAATAAAATACCGCTGTTGGCCGCTCTTATCAGCGCACTATTTTCGATCATCGCCTACAGCAACCATAATCCCCTTAACTATGATGGCATATTATATTTAACCGTTGCGAGCACCTACCTTAAATCAGGATTTAACGCAGCGCTTGCCGCTTACCCGTGGCCATTTTATTCCATCCTGATTGCCTGGATCAGCAAACTCACTCATTTATCCTTACAACATACCGCCGAAGGTCTGAACAACCTTTTTTTAATGATCGTAACAGTTGCCTTCATTAATCTGATCAAAAAAATTAAAGACACCCCTACGCTTCAAATAGCCGCCGCCATCACCATTCTCGCCTTTCCCGCACTCAATCACTACCGTGATTTAATAGTACGCGACTTTGGTTACTGGGCTTTTTTCTTGATTGCACTCAATCAACTCTTAAAATACCTGCAAAATCCCAACTGGCGTCACGCGCTAACATGGATGCTTAGCCTACTTTGCGCCACCTTATTCCGCATTGAAGGCGCTATATTATTTATGCTCACACCTTTCGCATTATTACTTTGCCCAGATCAAGCTTTTATGCAGCGCTTAACCAATCTCATAAAACTTTATTGTTTGCCCTTGCTCAGTTTAGCGCTTTATTTAACGTGGCATCACTTGCACTCCCCACACACCAGCGCAGAAATAGGTCGTATCAGTGAATTAGCCAACCAATTTACTCAAGGTGGCCACGCCATTCTTAATAATTTTCAAACCAAAATTGCCCTCATTAAAAATAATCTACCTATTTACGCCGCTGCAGGTGACGCAAAAAACTGGCTTATTTTTGGTTTCACGGGTGTATTTATTCAAGCGGTTATTAGCACACTTTCGCTGTTATTTACCCTATTATTTATCTACGCAATAATAAAGCGGCTAACACCTCGCGCTAACGCCACTTATGCGATAGCCTATGTTGCATTAATTAATATTTTTATCGCACTGGCATTCTTTGCTCAAAACTTATTTTTAAGCGATCGTTATTTAATGGCCAGCTGTTTAGTGCTTATCATCTGGCCTGTTTTCAGCCTGGAAGCCCTCTATCAACAATGGCGACAACATAATAATCGTTGGCCATGCTGGCTCGTTGCAATCTGGTTATGCCTCGCCGCCTTTGGCAGCGTCATCTCTTTTGGTTATTCTAAAGCCTATATTACCGAAGCCGGTTTATGGCTAAAAAATAATACCCCCATACAAACAACCGTTTATAGCAACAACAAACAACTATTATTCTATAGCGAACGCACGGAGATCGATTGGCAAAATCGTTATGACGATAGCAATCCGTTAAACACACTCCAACACGTAAACTGGCGCACCTATAATTATTTAGCTATTCGAATCAAACACGAAGATGCACAACAAGAAACAGCGATCATCAAACTCATAGGACAAAACCCAAGCAAAATATTTGCTAATAAACGCGGGGATAAAGTTTTAATTTTTAAATTGCAGGTGGGAAATTAAAAACCTGAAAATTAATCCGTGATGGCTATATATAAATGTGAGAGCGCCCAACCATAGTATTGAAGCAAACATTTGCGGCAGGATAGCCGCAAGTAGCTACAGGATGTATTCATGCGTGTTTGATGACAGTATAATTAATTTTGAAAATAAATTAATAAAATCAGGCTATTCAGTTTGAAATAATTTTAAAACCATTGGCTGCCCTTCCCAATTGCGCAAAAACCGCTGCCAATCACGTTTAGTCGCTTTGCGCGCCAGCCAACTAAAACGATGCAAACACATCGCGTCTAAATCAATTAAAACCACTTTACGATCGACTAATAAAATATTAGTCGCTTTTAAATCGCCATGACTCAGCCGGACCTGCGTGAGCTCGTGCAAATATTGCTTAATATCGGCCGCAATAATCGGCGCCTCATCCATGACTAATTTAGTATTAAAATAATCGGTGAGCTTAACTCCTTCCACATATTCACTAATATAATAAGCGGTATGCCGCAATGGGCCATAACGATGCTCTATCATTGCAACAGGCTTTGGCGTGGCAAGCCCTGCTAATTGCAATAAATGCGCATTACACCAACTTTTCGCCGCACGCGAAACACTCACAGCACGCTTTAAACCATGCCAAAAACCTTTGATATTATACCGCTTAACCACATAGGACTTACCTTCTATGGTAATTAAACCGACCGTGCAACTATTGCCTTTTTTTAAAAATTTAGTCGAAGCGCTATTGAAAATCGCCTCTGGATCGCCTAAAAAAACCTGCATCTCTTTAGTATCATAAGCCCGATCACATACAGTATAATTCCACCAATCTTGCCGACAGATGAATTGCGTTGAGCTCCGCAGCACCTTGGTTTGATAGTTACGCAAACGACAACGCCACCAATAATCAATCCAATACTTAAGTTTATTTAAACCGGCTGTCGTAAAAATAGTGCCTCGAGCTTGTGCATAAATAGCATAAAATTTTTCGGTTGATTCCCCATATGAAAAGGGTAACTGCGCTAATAATAGACCTAAATTTTTTAAACTTTCCAATTCACCTAATGCCTGCCCACGCTTATTACTTTTAATACTTGCATGATCCAAAGCATAAGTTATTGCTCCGCTTTGCAAAAAGTTTTTTAAATGCAAATCCGTTTGTTGCAAGCCTGCCTGATGCATTTGCGCCACGACTTTAATAAGCGATTCAAATGCTGGTGGAAAATTATTTTCAGAGGCAGCTAATATTTCACTATAATTTTTTGCTGGATACACATAGGCAAATAACAAAGCATATAATTTTTCACCCGCTACCCAGCCATGTGAAAGCAATTTAGGCGCACTAATATTAGCGGCCGCTAACGCTTGATAACCCATTAATTCGCGCTGCGCATGCCGACTATGCCGATAAATTTTAGCGACCACTTGCTGCTGCGGCCATTGCGCCAACACAACCCAGCGTTTATTAGGCACGATTCTTAATGGTTGCTCCACCATTAAAGCACCGCCTTCCGCCAAGGTGAAATTTAAAGGAAATTTTGAAT
>CAIUAS010000014.1 GCA_903897205.1 uncultured Gammaproteobacteria bacterium | reverse complement strand
TCTCGTTTCACTCACCTCACTTAAACGGCCATAGGCGATATTATGTGCGATAGTATCGTTAAATAAGGTCACATGCTGAGACACCAAGGCAAATTGATTGCGGAGTTTTTCTAAATGCAATGCACGCGTATCGATGCCATCAATTAAAATCGAGCCTTGATAAGCATCATAAAAACGCGGCAACAAATTAACGAGTGTGGTTTTTCCGCTGCCTGAACGTCCTACTAATGCAATCGTTTGGCCTGGCTCTGCTTTAAAATGAATGTTGCGTAGCACGGGTTTGTCAGGATGATAAGCGAAGGCGACCTGGCGATATTCAATACCGCCTTGGGCCCGCGTTAGTATTTGCTGGCCACTATCATTTTCTGCGGGCTGATCTAGCAAAAGAAATAAGCTTTCTGCCGCTGCAATTCCTCTTTGGATGGTGCTATTGACTGTGGTTAAATTACGCATAGGTTTTAACAAGGCAAGCATCGCCGCGATCATCGAAGTAAATCCACCCGCACTAATTTGAGTAGCATGTAAGGTGGCTAAATACAGAGTAAAAGCAATGACGGCGCCCGCCACTAATTGCACGGCTGAACTAGCTAAGGTGTTGGTAGCAATTACTTTTAATTCACGAACCCGATTTTTTTCTGTTGCCTGATTAAATTTATTGGTTTCATATTGTTCTCCGCCAAAAATTCGAATGACTTTATAGCCCTCAATCGCCTCTTCTGAAATATGCGTCACTTCTCCCATGGATTCTTGTAAATTAGAGCTCAGGCGTCGCATGCGCTTACTGGAACGGCGGGCAATAATGGCAATAATGGGGGTCGTCACAATAAATAAAATGCTTAATTTCCAACTCGTGCTAATCATGACAATAAGCAAACCTGTAATGAAACAACTTTCTTGCACCACGGTAACCGATGCATCGGTGCTCGCCTTGGCTACTTGTTCCACATTATAAATCAGGGTAGATAATAATTGGCCTGAGCTAGTTTTATCGTAGTAATTAGCTGGCATTTTTAATAAGTGCGCAAATATATCTTGCCGGAAACGCATAACGACATTGCGGGCCGCGCTGCCCATATAATAATTTGACATAAATCCCGCTACGCCCCTCACCAGAAAAGCAAAAACAATGCCCAATGGCAGCCAGCGGATAAAGCCTGCATCTTTTGCAATAAAACCCTTATCTAAGATGGGTTTTATGACCCAAGTAAAACCAGCATCGGCGCCGGATAATAAAACGGTGCCTACTATGCCAAGCACGATCGCCGGCCAAAAACGCCAGCCATATTTTAAGAGCCGCTTATATACTTGCGTGCTACTGTAATGACGTTGCTCAGAGGGCGGGTGAAATTTAATTTTTTTCATGGTGGTAATAAACAGGCCTTATATCGCTAAAAAGATGCGTCATGATGGCGCATGCGCTGAATTTAATCAATAAAAACGCATTGGCGATATGAAGGCTATTATTTGCTATTGATCTCGCTATGCTTAAACGCTAGTTCCGCCCACCGTTAGTCCATCTATTTTTAAAGTGGGCTGGCCTACGCCTACGGGCACGCTTTGGCCTTCTTTGCCACACACGCCAATGCCGCTGTCTAATTGTAGATCATTACCAATCATGGATACTTTGGTTAACACGTCCGGACCATTGCCAATTAAGGTAGCGCCTTTGACGGGTTGCGTAATTTTACCATTTTCAATTAGATAGGCTTCACACGCTGAAAAGACAAATTTACCTGAAGTGATATCGACTTGGCCGCCCGCAAAATTAACTGCATAAATTCCTCGCTCTACTGAAGCAATAATTTCTTCGGGATTATAGGAGCCTGGTAGCATATAGGTGTTGGTCATGCGTGGCATCGGTAAATGTGCATAAGATTCTCGACGGCCATTGCCTGTGCTTGCAACGCCCATTAAGCGCGCATTTAATTTATCCTGCAGATAACCTTTTAAAATACCTTTTTCTATGAGAACAGTACGCTGGGTAGCAACTCCCTCATCGTCAATATTTAAGGAACCACGCCGATTAACCATGGTGCCATCATCGACAACCGTGACGCCTGGCGCTGCAACACGTTCACCGATCCGGCCAGTAAAGGCTGAACTTCCGCGTCGATTAAAATCACCTTCTAAACCATGTCCGATGGCTTCATGCAATAATACGCCTGGCCAGCCGGGGCCTAACACCACGGGCATCATGCCTGCCGGCGCCTGAATGGCGGATAAATTTAATATCGCTTGGCGTACTGCTTCACGTGCATAACCTAGGGCACGATCTTCTTCAAGAAAGTATTGATAACCGACTCGACCACCACCACCCGCATAGCCCTGTTCGCGTCGGCCATTTTCTTCTGCGATCACACTGATATTTAAACGCACTAAAGGACGTACATCAGCGGCAATAGTGCCATCACTTGCCATGATTAAAATAATTTCATGTACCGCATTTAAACTGACACTCACTTGGGTAATACGTGGATCTAAACGCCTTGCTTCAACATCTAAGCGATATAATAGCGCTAATTTATCTTGCTCGTTTAAGGTGGTTAAAGGATCGACTGGCAAATAAAGCCGCTGCTCTGCTGTTGGCTTTGACCATGCCTTTAATTGGCCTTGCCCTCCTTGGCGCGCAATACTACGTGCCGCGCTCGCCGCTTGTTCTAAAGCAGGCAATATAATATCGTCAGAATAAGCAAAGCCTGTTTTTT
>CAIUAS010000013.1 GCA_903897205.1 uncultured Gammaproteobacteria bacterium | reverse complement strand
GCTATGATGGCCGCTCTTACCCAAGGGGTATTTAATCATAATTTACCGTGGGATATGTTAGGCTTAGGTGCGGCGATCATTATTGCGTTCATTGTGCTTAATCAAATTATTAAAATTTGGCAATTAGAATTATCTATTTTGGCAGTTGCTATTGGCATGTATTTACCTTTAAGTTCATCGCTACCTTTATTTTTAGGTGGCGTTATCGCTTTGTTAAGCAAGCGTATTTTATTTAAACGTGAACAAATAACAAAAATTAATCAGAAAGAATCAGCCCAAATAAAGTGGCAGTGCGGTTTATTATTAGCGTGCGGTTTAGTGGCAGGCGCTGCCTTAATGGATGTATTGCTCGCTATTCCAATGGGAATAGCGGGTAACCCAGACATATTAGTTTTATTGCCTAAAAATAAGGCGTTTTTAGCAAATGGTTTAGGCATATTAACTGTATTAGGTATAGGTTATTGGTTTTATCGAATTGCAATAAGTGAGAAATAATAATGAATATTCGTACTCGTTTTGCCCCCAGTCCCACCGGTTATTTACATGTCGGTGGCGCACGTACGGCGCTGTATTGTTGGTTATATGCGCATAAGCATCAAGGCACGTTTATTTTGCGAGTTGAAGATACTGATTTAGAGCGCTCTACACCAGAAGCGGTTCAAGCTATTTTTGCTGGGATGGAATGGTTAGGTCTAAATTACGATGAAGGCCCTTATTATCAAACCAAGCGCTTTGACCGTTATAAAGAAGTCATTCAGCAATTATTACAACAAGGTAAGGCGTATCGTTGTTATTGCAGTAAGGAAAGGTTAGAGACTTTGCGCGCGCAGCAATTTGCAAATAAAGAAAAACCGCGCTATGACGGTCATTGTCGCAATTTAAGTTTGGCGGTTACGGAGCAACCTTTTGTCGTTCGTTTTCATAATCCGCTGGAAGGCGAAGTGATTGTTGATGATCAGGTGCATGGAAAAGTTGTTTTTCAAAACAGCGAATTAGATGATTTAATTATTGCCCGTAGTGATAGTACACCCACTTATAATTTTACCGTGGTAGTGGATGATTGGGACATGCAAGTAACGCATGTTATTCGAGGCGATGATCATTTAAATAATACGCCGAGGCAAATCAATATGTTGCTTGCTTTAGGCGCTAAACCGCCGGTATATGCGCATGTTCCTATGATTTTAGGAACAGATGGTAAAAAATTATCAAAGCGCCATGGCGCTGTTAGTGTCATGCAATATCGTGATGAAGGTTATATTCCAGCAGCGCTATTAAATTATTTAGTACGCTTAGGTTGGTCGCATGGGGATCAAGAAATTTTTTCAAAAGAAGAGATGATTAATTTTTTTGATATAAAAAATATTAATAAATCCGCTGCTGCTTTTAATGTGGAAAAATTACAATGGTTAAATCAGCATTATATAAAAACATTGGATCCGGCTTATATTGCTGAGCAATTAAAATGGCATATGCAAGCGCAGGAAATTAATATAGCGAATGGACCTGATTTAATAGAGTTAGTCATCGCGCAACGCGAACGCGCTAAAACATTAAAAGAAATGGCAGAAAAAAGCCGATTTTTTTATGAGGAGATTGATAAAAATATATTTATTGAGCAACCTATTCCGGTGGAAATTAAACCCGCACTAATGAAGTTGCAGGAAAAATTAGCGGGTTTAACCGAATGGACAGATACAGCTATTCATCAGGCGCTCAATGAATCGGCGGAAATGTTCAGCTTGAAATTAGGCAAGCTTGCGCAACCATTACGTTTAGCTGTTACTGGCGGCACGGTTTCTCCTCCAATAGATTGCACAGTTCGTTTATTGGGTAAGGAGCGTGTTTTAAATAGAATTAAGAATTGTTTGTGATTTTATTTTAAACATCTTATAGCCTTATATAATATGTAGACTTGATGTCGCGGTGTTTCATCAAGGCTACATACCTAGATGTTAGGGCATAAATTTAACCGAGGGTTCGTTATTCTGATAATACTGATAAGTGATAGCAGCCGCTACGGTGACTGCTG
>CAIUAS010000012.1 GCA_903897205.1 uncultured Gammaproteobacteria bacterium | reverse complement strand
TTGAAAGAAACCCATTGTGAGGCTAAAGACTAAAATATAGCTATCTTGTAGGTGGGATTAAGCGCAGCGCAACCCCACCTGCGCATCGCGTTATTCCTTTATCAACTATGGCAGTCTTTTTATTAAAAACGCAATAATCGATCATATTTCATTTGAATTTAAGCCATATTTCGCTTATAAAAGTGAATATTTTTTATTTAGTCGATCGCTTAATTATGAAACGTGCCTTTATATTAGTGTTTGATTCATTTGGTATCGGAGCCACGCAAGATGCGGCTAACTACAACGATGTCGGCGCCGATACTTTTGGCCATATCGTTGAAGCATGCGCCAATGGCCAAGCTGATATTGCTGGCGTGCGACAAGGCATTCTGCAGATTCCTAATTTGCAACGCTTAGGCTTAGGCATGGCGGCTTTGGCTAGCACCGGCAAGTTACTGCCAGGCATTAATCGCGAAACTGAGTTAACGGGCGCTTATGGTTATGCCGTTGAGCAAAGCCATGGCAAAGACACTCCCAGCGGTCATTGGGAAATGGCGGGGGTGCCTGTATTATTTGATTGGGGCTACTTTCACCACGACTACCCTTGTTTTCCAGCGCCATTAACCGAGGCATTAATAAAAGAAGGCAATTTACCGGGTGTTTTAGGTAATCGACATGCTTCAGGCACGCAAATTATTGATGAATTAGGCGAACAACATCTTAAAACAGGCCAGCCTATTGTTTACACTTCAGGAGACAGCGTTTTTCAAATTGCGGCGCATGAAGAGTCTTTTGGTTTACAGCGTTTGTATGACGTATGCGCCATCGCCCGCCAATTAGTCGATCCTTATAATATTGGCCGCGTTATTGCGCGCCCTTTTTTAGGCACTCCAGGCCATTTTTATCGCACGGGCAATCGGCGTGACTTAGCCGTTGAACCGCCCGCACCTACGTTATTAGATTGTCTTGTTAAAGAAGGCGGCGTTGTTCATGCCATAGGCAAAATTGCGGATATTTTTGCACATCGCGGTATTAGTCAGTACATTAAAGCCGATGGCAACATGGCCTTGTTCGATGCGACCCTAGCAACGGCAAAGCAAGCAGGCGAACGCAGCTTGATATTTACCAATTTCGTTGATTTTGACATGTTATACGGCCATCGGCGTGATCTCGCAGGTTATGCCGCCGCCTTGGAAGCATTAGATGCTCGCCTGCCCGAATTAGAGGCCATTTTACAGCCTGATGATATCGTCATTATTACGGCCGATCACGGTTGCGACCCTAGCTTGCCTGGCTCTGATCATACCCGCGAACATGTTCCCATTTTATTATTTGGCCCTGCTATAAAACCACGCTTTTTAGGCAGACGCGAAACCTTTGCTGATATTGGTCAAACGATTGCAAAGCACTTAGGAATAAATGCCTTGCAAAATGGGACAGCATTTTAAAAGTAGCAGACATATTTTCCTTGCCAATAAAGAGGAGATATTGCAAGATTGCGCCATAATTTAACTAACTTACACCCTTCCCTATGTTTTTAGACACACTCATTACTCTATTTAATTCCTGGCCAGCCACTATTCTAGCGGGCATTGAATTAATAGCCTGCTTAATTTTTATTTTTACCCTGTTACGGTTTTTTGGCGCTAGCGGACTTTACTGCTATGTAGCAGTGACTTTAATCGCTGCTAATATCCAAGTATTAAAAGGGGGGCAATTCATATTTCCACCACACCCGATTGCAATGGGCACCTTATTGTTCGGCACTATCGCTTTAGTATTCGATATTATTACAGAATATTACGGCAAACCGGCCGCCTTACGTGGTGTTCGCTTGGGATTTGTTGTCCTGTGCTTTTTTACGGTATTGATGTTAATCACGGTAGGCGTGCGTCCTTTAGATCCTAAAACACTTGCTCCGGATTCTTTATTCTTATACGAGAACCACTTGCACATCAAAGCGCTTTTTATGCCAATGCCTGCCATTTTAGCGGCCAGTTTAATTTCGTATCTCATCAGTCAATCTACCGATGTGCTTATTTTTCGTTTAATAAAACAAATGACTCACGACCGCTGGTTATGGGTACGCGCGGTACTTTCCACCAGTGTGTCGGCCTTTATTGATACCTGTATCTTTAGCTTTTTGGCCTGGAAATTATTTAGCCCCGCCCCCATTAGTTGGCAAACCTTGATGATTGTTTATATTTTTGGTACTTATCCTTTACGATTAATCTGTAGCTTTGGATTAAGCCCTTTTATCTATTTTGCTCGTCATTTCTTACCCAAACAACATCATGAACACTTATCCAAACTTTGATTTTCAGCCAACCCATCAGCTCACGGAAAATCGTGCGCGCGTAGGTTTATTAAGCACACCGCATGGCGTTATTGAAACGCCGGCTTTTATTTTCTGCGCGACCCGCGCCGTGATGAAAGGCTTATCACCCACTGATATGCAGGCAGCCCATACGCAAATTATTTTGTCCAATACTTATCATCTCATGTTAAGCCCTGGCTCAGAGCGTATTGCTAAAGCGGGTGGCTTGCATCAATTCATGGCGTGGGATGGTCCGATGTTTACGGATTCTGGCGGCTTTCAAATTTTCAGTTTAGGCCATGGTTCGGTTGCCGCTGAAATTAAAGGCAATCGTTCGGGCAATCATCCACAATCTCTCGTTAAAATGACTGAAAAAGGCGCAGAATTTCGCTCCTATCTGGATGGCAGCAAACATATTTTAACTCCTGAAAAATCCATGCAAGTGCAGCGCGATTTAGGCGCCGATTTAATTGTGGTGCTAGATGAATGCACCCCATTTCATGTCGACAAGGCTTATACCGAACGTTCCATGCATTTAAGCCATCGCTGGGCTGTCCGCTCTTATGAAGAATTCAAGCTGCATAATAATGGCAAGCAAGCGCTGTATGGGATTATTCAAGGCGGGGTTTATCCGGACTTACGCAAAATAAGTGCCGATTTTGTCAATAGCCAAGATTTTTTTGCGCATGCCATTGGCGGCTCGCTCGGCGCTAGCAAACAACAAATGTATGAAGTGGTTGATATGACCATGCAAATATTAAATCCAAAACGTCCGGTACATTTATTAGGGATTGGCGGTATTAGTGATATTTTTCAGGGCGTTGAATATGGCATTGATACCTTTGATTGCGTACATCCCACTCGTTTAGCACGTCATGGCGGCGCTTTATTAAGGCCTAGCTTACAGCCTGAACCGCACACTAAGCGCGAACACATTAATTTAAAAAACAGTCGCTATCAGGAAGATTGGTCGCCTATTGATCCAGAATGTAACTGCCATACCTGCAAAACTTATTCGCGTGCTTATTTACATTATTTATTAAGAGCACATGAAATGTTGGCGCTTTCTGCGATCAGTCTGCATAACGTTACGGTGATGAATCGCCTTATGGCGGATATTCGTCAGGGAATTAAACAGCAGAATTTGGCGCAAGTAAAAAAATATTGGTTAGATCGTTAGCTGAAATAATTTTGGCCATCGCATTATCTAATGCATTTAATGCTCATAGCGTTTCATGTTTCGCAAAACTCGATTGTCTTTATTTAAAAAGACAGAATTCTTTTTTTGCTATTTTTTTAAAAATAGTTATAGTAGCTGGCGTTCAGCATTAAAAATATAGCCATTAGCTATAAAAAAACAGCACATCTTATTCATAAATAAAATAATAATCTAATTGCAAGCTATATATAATTAATTAATATTTTTTGCCAAGTATAATGGGGGGGGGGAGAATGGGAAAAAAAAAATATTCACACAGCCGTAGCGATAGAAAATGACGACACTGAACTAAACTTATTAGCACCCAAAAGCGCTACTTTTCTTGAAAAGCAAAATGAATTTCGAAAACGCTATCCTATCAGTTATCAAGAAATCTTCCAAAATAAATACGACTCATTTACACGAGTAGATATCACTAAAGCTGGCGGCCATGGGGTCATTAAAGTTGGGATGCTTTCGCAGTTTATTTTGGGCGCCGCGTTAACAGATATGGTTATTCGCGCCCTTAATATTCCTGGCCGCATTCCCGACGGTGAATACATTGAAATTGCTATTCGTATTTTTTGCGATATTGCGGGTGGCTACGGTTCTTATCTCGGTAAAGATAGGGTCGTCTGGTTTTACAGTCAACAAAATTTTGCGGCCATGGCCCACTTTCGCCAATGGTTAGCTTATAATTTTGATGTCAGACAGTGGAACTATATTAACTGGCTGACTTTATTAATCGGCACGCCCATCGTTCTCTCAACCTCGGCTGGTTTTGGTTTTTTATCACCGTTAAGCCTTACCGAAACAGCCAACATTTTACAAATTGGATTTAATAATACAGTGACGAATTTTCTAATTGCAGCCGCCCTAAACCGCGTGGTTAGAACTATTCCTCAAGCTGCCGCTACCGGTGCTAATCTATTAGGTTTGGGCTACCCAGTTAAAGGTTTATTTGAGACCATTGATAATACAATTTATTATCTGCTTGAAAATCCTGCTTATAGAAAAATAACTTACGACCTGCACTTCCGATTGGAAGCCTCGCGACTCACTTGGAAACACCTAATAGAAGATGCAATTTATCGTGATAAATTCGCTGAAGCTGAATGTTTTTTAAACACCCTTGGGATTGCTATTAGAGATGACCTCATTTTAACGTCACTTGATTCTAATATCGAAGAAGATGCTTTAAAACAAACCCTGTTAGAAATTTCTCAAAACCATGAAAACAAAGCGGTTTTATGCGAACTAACCGACGAAGAAGATAATCTAAAAGTTGGAATATTTACCTTAGAAAAGGACACACCTAAAATTGCCTATTTAAAGAAGGAGGTGTTTAATGATTTAATGTTCCCAGCAAAAAATAATGTTCTTTTGCTGAGCGGAAGCCATATTACCGAGGCAATGAAGGAGGAAATAGAATCAGCTCTTAGC
>CAIUAS010000011.1 GCA_903897205.1 uncultured Gammaproteobacteria bacterium | reverse complement strand
TTTTGATTTAAAGAATCATACGCCAATATGGGCCCAGTTTTTCAGTTTTTGCAAAACATTGCGTGATGCTTTGTCGCACCATGAAATGCATGATCTTGATGTCGATGGCCTTTTTAAGAGAGGTAAACAAAATCAGGCTCGGGAATTCATTAATAACTTTTATCAGGATATTGTTTTAAGCGAAGAAGAATGGGCTGAATTTTTTAAACCTGAATCGAGTCCAGCTAATTCTGAGTCTAAAATGAGATTGAAAATCAATTAATGCTGAAAGTTGGCTTGAGTTATACAAACCTATCCATGTTGCTGATAAACTTCTTTTAAGATTTTATCAGCACCTTGTTTGATTAAATCCTGCGCCAAGCTTTCACCCAAATTTTCTGCTTGTTCTAATGCGCCTTTAATTTCGCCACGCAAAACTAAGCTACCATCGGGCCGCCCTACTAAACCGCGTAAATAAAGTTGGTTATCTTCAATGAGCGCATAAGCACCGATTGGAACATGGCACCCGCCTTCTAAATAACGATTTAATGCCCGTTCTGCTGAGACACATTGTCTGGTTGGCAAATGATCGAGTGTTTTAACTATCTCAACCAGTTCTTCGTCTTTTGCAAGACATTCAATGCCCATCGCACCTTGCCCAGCTGCCGGCAATGAGATTTCAGATGGCATAATGGCTCGGATGCGATCATTCATTTGCAAACGCTGTAAACCCGCTACTGCTAAAATAATAGCGTCGTATTCACCATCATCTAATTTACGTAAACGAGTATTTACATTGCCACGCAGTATTTTAATAGTAAGATCAGGTCGTAACGCATTAAGCTGACAACTTCTCCGCAAACTTGAAGTCCCTACTATAGCGCCTTGCGGCAATTCTTCTATGCTGGCGAATTTATTAGAGACAAACGCGTCGTAAGGATTGGCGCGATCTATAATGGCTGGCATGATAAAACCATCGGGCAATTCAATGGGTACATCTTTCATCGAATGGACTGCAAGATCAGCCCGACCTTCTTCTATGGCAATTTCAAGCTCTTTAACAAATAAGCCTTTACCACCTACGTTGGCTAATGCAACCCCTAAACGCCTATCGCCTTCAGTAGTCATACCGACTAGCTCAATCGTTAAATACGGAAACTTTGCAATTAAAGTAGCTTTGACATAATTGGCTTGCCATAATGCAAGCACGCTTTCTCGAGTTGCTATGCGAATAAGTTTTTTCATATTAAATAAATTTATTGAAATTGTTTTTGCAAATAATTAAATAACGCACGTATTGCCATGGCCTCTCCACCTTCGGGTCGCCCTGGCCGCGCGGAAACGTTCCATGCCATTATATCAAAATGTACCCAGGCTAGGTTTGGCGTTACAAATTCTTTCAAAAATAAAGCAGCGGTAATTGCCCCCGCATAAGACGAATTACCACAATTATTAATATCTGCAATTTGACTATCTAATAATTTTCGATAAGGCGTATAAATCGGCAAGCGCCAAATTGGATCTTGTTCTGCTTGAGCGGCTGACATTAATGCATTAGCAAGTGTATCGTCATCAGTAAACAGCGCGCTGACTTCAGTACCTGTCGCTACTCTTGCTGCACCGGTTAAAGTGGCCATATCAATTAATAATGCTGGATTTTCAGTAACTGCCTCAGCCAATGCGTCGCATAAAACTAAACGTCCCTCTGCATCAGTATTGCCAATTTCAACGGTAATTCCTTTACGTGTTGTGATGACGTCACCAGGTCGATAAGCATTACCCGCTACTGAATTTTCAACGGCAGGAATTAACACGCGCAAACAAATGGGTAATTGAGCTGCCATAATCATGCGCGCTAATCCAAGCACATGCGCAGCGCCGCCCATATCTTTTTTCATTAAAGCCATGCCTGAAGCGGTTTTTAAATCTAAACCGCCGCTATCAAAACACACGCCTTTGCCTACTAATGTCACTTTAGGCGCTGTTGGATTGCCCCAGCGTAAATCAAGCAAACGGGGGGCACGATGAGAAGCTCGACCTACCGTGTAAATGGTTGGGTAATTATTTTTCAGCAAATCTTCGCCAATGAGTTGCGAAAATTTAGCATTAAATTCTATGGCTAGCGCATTGGTGATGGCTGCTAATTCGGCAGGCCCCATATTTTCAGTGGGTGTATTAATTAAATCGCGTACTAAATAAATTGAATTAATAGTATTTTCAATCGTTTTTAAATCTGCTGTTGCTAGCACCAATAGCTGCGCAATTGTTTTGGTGGATTTTTTATAACGGGTAAACTGATAAGCACCTAAGCCCCAGGCAATAGCAACTTGGGTAAAATCTAATTCAGCAAAACGCGGCATTAATTGATAATTACCGATAGGCAATCCTGTCGATAATACACCGAAAGACCAAAAATCTTTTTTATCTTTTAATCCTATTACAACTTTTTCTACGCCACCTTGCGCATCAGGGATCACACAAAAACTTTCCGGTTTAGCAGTAAATTTAGCTGTATTTAACCAATTCTTTACATAGGTACTTTCATTTTCCAACCATTGATTAAATTCATCGGCCACAATAGGAATAATGGAAATAACGGAATTATTTGAGGAAGTGAAACAAGTTAGCATAAATATCTCAATTAGATATGGTAGGTTGGGTTAAGCGCAGCGCAACCCAACCCATTATGACATAGATGATGTATTAATCAGCTAACGCTTCTAAGGCGGGAACGTATTCAAGTTGTAATGCGCTTGCTACTGCAGAATGCGTTAATTTTCCTTTATGCACATTCAAACCATCTAATAAATGTTTATCTTCACGCAATGCATGTTGATACCCTTTATTGGCTAACGCAAGAATAAATGGCAAAGTTGCATTGTTTAAAGCGAATGTTGCAGTGCGAGCAACAGCACCTGGCATGTTAGTCACGCAGTAATGCACAATGCCTTCTTCTACATAAGTTGGATTGGCGTGCGTAGTGGGTCGGCTTGTTTCAAAGCAACCACCTTGATCAATTGCCACGTCAACCACCACAGAACCAGGACGCATTCTACGCAACATATCGCGAGTTACTAATTTAGGTGCTGCGGCTCCTGGCACTAATACGGCCCCCACCACGAGATCAGCAGCAAGTACGTATTCTTCTAATGCATCATGCGTTGCATAGATAGAATTTAATTGAGCGCCGAATTGGAAATCTAATTCTTTGAGACGCTTTAAAGAACGATCTAGTACGGTAACATTCGCTTCCATACCCATTGCCATGCGCACCGCATTAGTGCCGACAACGCCGCCGCCTATGACGACTACATTACCAGGCGCCACGCCAGGTACGCCGCCTAATAGAACGCCTCTACCGCCCTGCGCTTTTTCTAAACAATGTGCGCCCGCCTGAATGGACATACGGCCAGCTACTTCGCTCATAGGTGACAATAAAGGTAAACCGCCTTGTTCATCAGTCACCGTTTCATAAGCAATGGCTATGCAACCTGATGCAAGCAATAATTCGGTTTGCACAGGATCTGGGGCTAAATGCAGATAAGTAAATAATAACTGGCCCTTTCTCAAACGCTTGCATTCTTCTAACTGAGGTTCTTTGACTTTTACGATTAATTCAGCCTGATTAAATATCTCTTCAGCAGAATCAACAATCTTAGCGCCTGCGGCTTGATAATCTTGATCGCTTATGCCTATCCCCGCACCCGCTTGTGTTTGTACTATGATTTGATGGCCATTACGTATAAGTTCACGAACACTTCCAGGCACCATGCCGACGCGGTACTCATGATTTTTAATTTCTTTAGGAACGCCAATTAGCATAAGTTCTCCACTGAGTAAGAAAAAACAAGTTGCGAAGTATAAACCAGACTTTTATCAATACCTAGTATTTTATAGGGATATATCAGGGCGGGCTCCCGCCGCTTCAACCAGTATTTGCAAAATCAAAAAAGCCGCGTAAAGCTTCGACTTGATAGCTTTATGATAATTTAATTAGTTGATCATTGTCACAAAATTTACTATAATTTGTGACAAATTGATGGAAAATTTATGCCATGAACACAGCAAAGACTATACAAAACTATATTCAGCAAATCCCTCTAGGGAAGCCATTCACAATCGTTTCTCTTAGAAAATTTGCCTCTTATGTTAATACTCGGCAAATACTTTCGCGCCTAGCAAAAACCGGTGAAATCACTCGCTTAACGCGCGGGGTTTTTGTCCGCCCTAAAGAAGTAGCTTATTTAGGAAAAGTGTTGCCAGAATCCAAAGAGATAGTCGAAGCTGTTATTCAAGCTTCTGGCGAAACTATTGCTGTTCATGGCGCTGAAGCAGCACGCGTTTTACAGCTCAGCACACAGGTTCCTATGAAACCTATTTTTTATACGACTGGCAATACCCGATATATTAAAAGCGGTAACCGAGAAATCACTCTTAAGCACATTAGCCCAAGAAAATTAGTCAAACCAGGAACAACAATTGGTTTAGTAATTTCCGCTCTCTGGTATTTAGGCAAAAATAATGTAAGCATGGCAGTCATAGAAAAAATAAAACAACAATTAAAAGTAGAAGAATTTTCCGAACTATTAGAATATACACATCAGATGCCAGCCTGGATGGCGGATATGTTTTATCGCTATCAAGCAGAACACCCAGATGCCAGATAATTTTTTCAACTTACCAAAAGGTATACAGCATCTAATCCTAAGCGGTGCTGAATCTAAATTAAATATCCCAGCGATTATTCTTGAAAAAGATATTTGGATTTGCTGGTTTCTAAAAGAATTATTCGTCCTGCCAACTAATATGGCATTTAAAGGCGGCACTTCGCTCTCCAAAGCCTATAATCTTATAAATCGTTTTTCGGAGGATGTCGATATTACCATTGATTATCGCTTCTTTTTACCAAACCTTGACTTAAATCAGTCTATCAGCAGGTCAGCACTTAAAAAATTAGATATTCAATTAAAAATACAATTAAAACAATATGTAAATGAAGTTATCTTGCCTCATCTTCAGCAGCGATTAAAAGCTAACTTTTCTAGTGAAACATTTAAAACCATATTAAATGAAAATGGCGAACAATTAACTATTTATTATCCTACTTTATTTAAAGAAATACCTGGAAGTTATTTGCAAAGTAGCGTGCTTCTTGAGTTTGGTGGTCGTAATAGCATAGAGCCCAGTCAAGACTGCAAAATTAGCGCATTACTTGCTCAAGCTGTCACAGAACTCGAATTACCAAACGCTCAAGTTAGAGTCCTTTCGCCTTTAAGGACTTTTTGGGAAAAAGCTACTCTGATTCATGTGGAATGTCACAGAAATCGATTGTCTAACAGCCCAGAAAGATTGTCACGGCACTGGTACGATTTAGCATTGCTTGCAAGAAATTCTATAGGACAACAAGCTTTAACAAATCGGATACTCCTTGAAGACGTAGTACGCCATAAAAAAGCTTTTTTTAATGCTGCTTATACTCATTATGACAAATGCTTAACCAATCAGTTTCAGCTAATTCCTCGCGATGATGAATTGGAAAAGCTGAATGATGATTATACCAATATGGTCAGTGCCGGTATGTTCTCTGGAGAAGCTCCAAACTTCAGTGAAATTATTAATACCCTTAAAAAGCTAGAACAAGTAATCAACAATGCCTAATTTGTAGCAAGCGCAAGCATTGCTTTAAATTTTTCAACAGCTTTTTTCACGAACAATTTTAATAAAAAATCAGCTTTTTGATATATTTCTGATGGCATTGTAGTTACCTAATAAATTCAAGCGAATTTAAGCGTCAGTGAGTTTACTGTCTGATAATAATTCTTGTAATATTTTTTTCTCTTGCTCGGTTAAAGCGCCACGCTGTAATTTATTAGTAAATTGCTCTATCTGTTTTACTTGATTTAATTGCCGCAAGCGTTTAACCGTACCTAAAAATTCTTGTTCTAAGCCAGCTTGTGGAACGTCTATTTCTAAAGTCGCTAAAGTCATTAGTTGCTTATATATTTTTGGTTCATCGCGCCAATATTCTAATAAGGTGGCAGTGTTTAGCTCTGGGGCATGGCGAATAATTTCTATTAATTGTTTTAATATTTCACTGCCAGGCAAAATAGAATTTTTAAAATCGATTTCTATTGGCAAAATTTCAATTAATTGTGGTGCTTGTAATAATAAAGCGATGACATGACGCATAGGCGAACGCGAAGAATTAGCACGCTTCATTGGAACATCTTCAGTAGCCGCATTTTGTTGGGTAATGTTTTTAAGGGCATTAACATCCATTCGAACTAAATTTGCCAAACGTTCATATAGCATATGTTGAAATATGCCTGTGGGTAATTGGTTAAATAAAGTCGTTGCTAATTTAGCTAAGCGGGCTTTTCCTTCTAAGTTATTTAAATCTGCTTGCTGCATTAAGTGATCAAATAAAAAATCGGCTAACGATAATGCATTTTGAATCCGTTGCTTGAATTTTTCAGCACCTTCCTGCCTTACCGAACTATCAGGATCTTCATTTTCAGGTAATAATAAAAATCGGATTTGCCAACCATCTTGTAATAGTGGCAATGCTACTTCTAATGCGCGCCACGCAGCGGCTTGTCCTGCTCTATCACCATCGAAACAAAAAACCACATCGGTTGTTGCACGGAATAAAGCTTTAATATGTTCACTGGTAATAGCGGTGCCTAAGGTTGCAACCGCATAGCGAATGCCATGTTGTGCTAAGGCAACGACATCCATATAACCTTCTACCACCAATAAACGCGGCAATTCACGCAAAACCTGATAGGCTTCATATAAGCCGTATAATTCTTTGCCCTTGTGAAAAATAGGGGTTTCGGGTGAATTTAAGTATTTAGGTTCGCCTTTATCAATAATACGACCGCCGAAACCAATTACCCTGCCGCGTTTATCGCGAATAGGAAACATAATTCGATCCCGAAATCGATCATAATAATTCTGTTCATTTTTTTTAATAATTAAACCAGTTTCTACCAAATCTGGAATATCTGCTTGAGCAAATACTTTTATTAAGCCATCCCAACTTGGTAAGGCATACCCTACTCCAAACTCTTTGGCTATTTGGCCTGATAATCCACGCTGTTTTAAATATTCGATGGCGACAGCTTGTTTGCGTAATTGTTGTTGATAATATTGGCTTGCCTTGCTCATTAATTGATAAAGATCAACGCTAGGTTTATGAGATACTTGAGTGATTTCATGAGGAATTTCTAGCCCGAATTGGGTCGCTAACAGTTCAATCGCTTCAACAAAACTAAGGTGATCATATTCCATTAAAAAACTGATGGCATTGCCACCTACACCACAGCCAAAACAGTGATAAAGTTGTTTATTAGCATTGACGATAAAAGAAGGAGTTTTCTCATCATGAAAGGGGCAACAGGCAACATGATTATTGCCTTTCTTACGCAGAGGCACTCGCGCTTCAATTAATTCTATTAAGTCACAACGCGCCAACAGATCATTAATAAAAGCCTGAGGAATTTGCTTCATTTGGTTAACTAAGTATGCAGAAACTTTTTAATAAGTTCAAAGGGGTTATAAGCCAGGGCTCCCTCATTAAAATTTAGCCATTAGCACATTGTTTAAAAAATCATTGTCCCATCCGGCCAATTTCCGCATACGCTTCAAACTAACACG
>CAIUAS010000010.1 GCA_903897205.1 uncultured Gammaproteobacteria bacterium | reverse complement strand
CTGATAAGGGCGCTGAGATATTTATAGGTTTTTTTCAAGACGCTACAAAATTAGAAAAGCTAATTCCAAAAGAAGCTTGGGGAAAAATTTACAATAATCATGTTGATATTTTCAAGGGTTTGAGCTTTCAATCACTTTATATAAAAGCCATCCAATGGCCACCGAAGTATCCATTATTTTTAAGAGAATTTAAGTATATATATGCTTTACCGCAGGAAAATGAACTAAGAAAGCAGTACGAAATTTTGAAAGGGGGGATGATTAAAGTAGGTGATCAGCTAAATAAATATCAAGCTGATCTTTCAGCGTTAGATAAAATAGAAGAGCTTTTAACGGCAGATAGAAAAAATAAAGCACTGCTAACGATTAAAACAGGCTTAGCACAATACCTTAATGGCGAAGGAAGCAATGTTAATGCCGTTCAACAGCTGACTAATAATATAATCAATTATTTAATAGAGACTCTTGAAAATATTTCTTCAAATAAAGTTGATGCAGCAGATGCCAATATTTTCACTAAACTGGATATCTTTGGCTCCATCCTAAAAAATATTATTGATGCGAATTCAGCTTTAGACTTGACGCTAATAGCAACTAAATTCAAAGCAGCTGCAATGGGTTGTGATGAATGGTTGCATGGTAAGCAACAAAAACAACAACAAGGCAAAAAAGGCTATAAGCCTGGTGAAGCCAAAGCTGCTGGCATAATAAAAATTACGCCGAAAATAAAATCACTCATGGATTTAAACACGCATCCTAAAGTGGCTTATAGCGCTTTTAAAACAGCATGGACAGCGACGGACAAAAGATTAACGGACTTATTTTTGAATCAAAACTATGCGCAAGATCCTGTACTTAATAAGCTTGCCGCCCGATTGATTCAGGCTTCTAATAAGGGGGAACCGGCTGAACGTAAAGCTAACATCGATAAAGTTTACACTGAGATTCAGGGGTATTGCAAAAAAAATGAAACACATAAAGAAGCATTGCTGCATTTTTCAAGCATAAAGACTTTATTGGAAGAGCTTGTGCCATTTGAAACGGTGCTTGCAAGTGCTGCAAAAGGAGCTAGTAATCAAGAGTCGTTTAAAGAACTACATGATAAAGCCATTTATACTAAAAAAAGAGCCGATAGTGTAGTTGTTAAATCCTATTATTTAATACAAATTAAGGCGGAAAGTTTATTAAAATTAGCTTCTGTTAACACAAAGAATGTCGAATTAATAAAACAGATACAGACGCTTTTGGCCAAGTTTGCTACGTTAGCAGGTTGTGCAGCCATCGATAATAATCTAATTGATAAAACAATGGCTGAAATTAGCGAAAAGATTTCTATGTCTAAAGAGGCGTCCGAGGGCGGGGCGCCGATTAGAACGGCGTTTCAAGAGCTTGCCAACGCAATAAAATTAGCAGCTGTTCATGAGGAAATTTTGCAGGCAAGTGGATTTTTAAAAGAAACCCCTGAAAGTGAGCCAGCAAAAAAATTAGCACAAATCCATAATTTAGCTTATATGGCGGCCGCTATAGATAATCCGATTGCCTTTAGTGTCATTGTTGCCTTAAAAGCCAATTTTAAAATACCCACAGGCCAGAGCCTGGCGGATGTCGCCGCCTCAATTAACTCAGCAATGCGTGTTGACTTAATATATGACGCTAAATTTTCTGCTTATTTAAACGAAGTGCTACCTACCATTCAAGCCGATGATATTAATAAAATAATGGCAGAAAAACACCGCCAGGAATTAATTAACGGCGTATCTTTTGCACGGCTTATCGAAATAGGAGAAAAAGGAAATTTTAATCTGGATAACATCACCTATGCTCACTTGGCAGAATTAATGCAGGCAGGGGGTGAAATTAAATTTAATAATAATTCACTGAGTATTGCTGCGTTTAAACAGGATATGGCTAATAATTTAGATGTTGCCAATAAAATCATCAGTCAGGCAGAGTTAAAACAGTTAGCTATTCTTAATCCAGAAGTGCGCTTGAAAGGAGTAGATTCCGCGGCGGCTGAGGTGTTTCGAGCTAATTTTCATATCAAAGTTAATAATACACAAGTGATTAACCAGGTAAATCAGTATTTGGAAATTGAAAATATACGCAAAACGAAAGCAGATAATTTTAAAGTGGCTTTTACCAATTGCATTAAACCAGCCGATGGCAAGCAAGTAATCTTAACCGCAGCTGAATATCAAAAAGTGAGAACACAGAAATTAGATTTACTAGTAAAAGAGGCGCAGCATAAAAATGCACCCAGCGGCCAGAAAGAAGGCATGATAGATGCCTTAGCTATGGACGATCGGATAAATAAATTGATAGAAAACATGAAAAAATTAAATAAGATTTTTTTGCCTAACGTACAAAAAGATAATAAAGAGTTTTCGAAAAAGTTAGCTGACAACGGCAATAAGCTTATAAGCAATCTCAAGGAATTAGCGGCTATTAGAGAATCTATCGACTTATTAAACAAACTGGATAAAAAACAATTAGGCGAAGTGGTGAACACGGATGGCAGTAAAAAACCTGCCCAAGAATTTGTGTCTACATGGAAAGAACAATTAAAAGGAAACAGCTTTAAACAAAGAATGGCTGAAAAACTAAAAGAATTTATAGGTGCGCGAAATTTAAATTTAGAGGCATTGCAAACGAAATTGGAAAAAAATTGCTTGGCGCAATTTGAAGCAAGGGTGAATTACCTTGCGAAACAGGCAGAAAAAATACTGGCTGAAGTTGAAAAATGCTGGAAAGGCAACAAAAATGATCCCCATAAAATTGCACAATTAAATCAGAAAGCCGCTGGAATCCACCAAGAATTGCAACAGTTACGTCAAGCCTGCGGTAGGATTGGTGAAGCTGATGTCCAACTACCAGGTTCAACGATATTACAAGCAATGCAGCACTTAATAATAAAAGCAGAAAGAGCGGCAGGCATCAAGGTTGACTTAACCACAAATTCTGCAACAGGTGCGCTAATACGAAGTGAATCTTTTGCTTTAGTTGAAATGCCAGCAAGATTAAGCGCCAAAGCGGATCAGGCGGGCCCAAAAATAGAGCAAATTATGAATATGGTTGGGCAAGCTAACCTTAGCGAGGAAGCGAAAAAAAATAATATATCAGCAAAAGTATCCGATTATATTCAAGATGAGCAGGCCAAAGAAGCTAACGTTGATAGAGCGCAATATAAACGTTAAGTTTTAATTGACGCTAGCGGTAAATCAGCCAATAAAAACTATCCTCGTCGCGTTTTAATTTTAGGCGTTGTTGCAACAGGTCTAAGCTAAACTTGAAGCGCGCTGAGGCTAGCCGCTAAATTTTGACAACGCCACTCGAACATGCATAATAACGTTACCTTATAACGTTCATTATTAGCTATCTATTTATATGTCTGAAAATAACAAACCCAGCATTGTGACTTATGCATTACCTTATGCCAATGGCTCTATTCACCTGGGCCATCTAGTGGGTTTTACCCAGGCTGATATTTGGGTGCGCTTTCAAAAAATGCAAAATCGTCACTGTTTTTACATCTGTGGTGACGATGCCCATGGCACCCCCATTATGCTCAGCGCTAAACAACGAGGCGTTACGCCAGAACAATTAATTGAACAAATGCAGGTTGAACATCAGCGCGATTTTGCGGATTTTCACATTGAGTTTGATAATTATTACACAACGCATTCCCCCGAAAATCAGGCTTTGGCTGAAATGATTTATGAACGTTTAGTCGCGCGCGGCGATATTGCTAAACGCGCAATTTCCCAAGCCTACGATCCCAAAGAAAATATGTTTTTGCCCGATCGCTATGTTAAAGGTGAATGTCCACGTTGTGGCGCTAATGATCAATACGGCGATAACTGTGAAGTCTGTAGCGCCACTTATAGTCCACTTGATTTAAAAAATCCTATTTCAGTTATTTCGGGTACGGCGCCTATTGAAAAAATTTCTGAACATTATTTTTTTCAATTAAGTCATTACACAGAATTTTTACAGCAATGGTTAAGTGCTGGACATCTACAAGAAGAAGTTCGTAATAAACTCATGGAATGGTTTGCAACTGGTTTGCAAGATTGGGATATTTCACGCGATGCGCCGTATTTTGGTTTTCCCATTCCTCATGCGGACAATAAATATTTCTATGTATGGCTAGATGCGCCTATCGGCTATATAGCCAGTTTTAAAAATTTTTGTGAAAGGCGCACGGATTTAAGTTTTGAATCGTTTTGGCAGGCTGAAAGCCAGGCCGATTTATATCATTTTATTGGCAAGGACATTGTCAATTTCCACGCCTTATTTTGGCCTGCTATGTTACAAAGTGCTAATTTGCGCACCCCCACTGCGATTTATACTCATGGCTATTTAACGGTCGATGGCCAAAAAATGTCGAAATCACGCGGCACGTTCATTAAAGCGCGCACCTATTTAGACCACTTAAATCCAGAATATCTACGTTATTATTATGCCGCTAAATTAAATGCTAGCGTGGAAGACATTGATCTTAATTTAATGGATTTTGCTCAACGTGTTAATGCGGATTTAGTCGGCAAAGTAGTCAATATTGCTAGCCGCTGCGCCAGCTTTATTCATAAATATTTTGCAGGACAATTAGCCAGTGAGAATCCACAACCCGCCTTATTTAATGAATTTGTAAACACAGGCGATCAAATTGCACAGTTTTATCAACAACGTGAATTTAGCCGTGCTGTACGTTTAATGATGGAACTTGCCGATAAAGCCAATCAATATATCGATGCCGAAAAACCCTGGAGTTTGATCAAGCAGGCAGGGCAGGAAAACCAGGTGCAAACTGTTTGCAGTGCCG
>CAIUAS010000009.1 GCA_903897205.1 uncultured Gammaproteobacteria bacterium | reverse complement strand
CACTGCCTACTGCTAATAAATCACTGTACCATTTAGCTGCTCTTAGTATTGTCAAAGAAGCCACGGGGAAATCTCGCAATAAAATTTATGTTTATCAGAAATACCTGGATATTTTAAATAAGGGTTCTGAGCCCATAGCAGACTGATAGCACTTAGCTGTTAATCTCAGCCATCAATTTTCAATTCCTCTATAATTTTGCAAAACACACGCCTATGAACTATATCTGTAATTATTATAACAAAGCGATTTATGAGTACATGCCGCTCCATTCACTTATAATTACCACTCACAATCTCCTACAAGTTTTACTTTAAATGAGCTCAAAAAGCACAAAATTTAAAATTATATTATGTTATTATGGTTTTTATGACATTCAACTTGTCAGTTCTCTGCTTTAAAAACACAAAGGCAAAGCTAACTACTTATGCAAGATGCAAGTAAAAAATTAAATAATACTTTACTGGTCATTTTTATTATTCTTTTAATGACCATTAGTCAAATGGCTGTCACTATATATATTCCAGCTTTTCCCAGTATGGTGAGTGATTTTAAAACGAGCACCGCTCTTATCCAAATATCTTTAGTAGGTTATGTTTTCGCTTATGGCTGTTCGCAATTTTTTTATGGGCCATTATCCGATATTTATGGCCGACGCTTAATTGTTTTAATTGGATTAAGCATCTTCGTTTGCGCCAGCGCCCTCGCCATCATTGCTACCAATATTTATTTATTTTTACTAGCCAGAATATTACAAGGCATTGGTATGGGGTGTGGCGACACGATGGGACGCGCCATTATGTGTGATGTTTTTAAAGGACGTCAATTTATCAGCGCCGCGTCTTATATCAGTATGGCATCCACCTTAACGCCTTTATTTGCACCGATATTAGGCGGCTATTTTGCTTATTTATTAAATTGGCGTGCTTGTTTTATTTTCTTATTCCTTTATGGCATTTTCAATTTAGTTTTATTATGGCGCTTTTTACCAGAAACAAAAAATACCGAATTGCCTGTGCTAAAAAGTATCAAAGGGATCAGTAACACTTACTTATTTATTATACGCAATCAAATTTTCCTTGGATTTTTTATTCCTGGTTTAGTTAGTTTTTTTGGTGAAATATTATATAACATGGTTAGCCCCTTTTTATTGCAAGGGCGTTTAGGCTTGTCACCTATTATATTTGGCTGGCTTGCTATCTTTACCATCAGCGGTTTATTAACTGGTTCTATTATTGCTAAAGCTTTCGCCCATAAAATTACGCATTATCATATGGTATTAACTGGCTTATACATCTTATTGCTAGGCAGTGTTAGCATGCTTATTCCTAGCTTATATTCTTATATGAGCATCACCAGCATTGTTTTGCCCATGGTTATTTTTATGCTAGGCGTTGGCATCACTTATCCCAACACCAATATGGGCGCCTTAGCGCCTTTCACTAAGATGGCAGGAACAGCAGGCGCTTTACAGGGAGGATTGCAAATGATAACTTCTGGTCTCGTAGGCATTGTATTAGCTGATATGCGTAATCAAACGCAGTTTCCATTAGCGCTTATTTTAACAATAATTTCTAGCGTAGGTTTGCTTAGCTTTTTTATTTTTTTAAAACCGCGTAAAAATCACATTTGTACTATGGTAAAGGATAATAATGGCACACTCTATTAAACGCTGGTTTGCTTTTATTCGAATATTAATTCATCGCTTTAATGAATCGGGCTGTACTTATCGTGCTGCCGCTTTAACTTTTACCAGTCTATTATCTTTAGTTCCTTTAATGACCGTTAGCTTAGGTATCTTGGCAGCGTTTCCAGAATTTCGCCATTTCGGCCAAGCTATTCAAGATTTTATTTTTGCTAATTTTGTAGCAACCTCTGGGCAAGTTATTCAAAACTATTTACAGACCTTTGTTGAACATGCGGCCCAACTCTCCAGCATTGGTTTATTTTTTTTGCTTATAACCGCCATTTCTATGATGTTTACTCTAGAACGAACTTTAAATGCAATCTGGCGTGTAAAAACAGGACGCCCTTGGATTTCGGCTATTTTGCTTTATTGGACCATGTTAACGTTATCTCCTATATTAATCGGCGTAGGTTTTGCAGTAAGCTCCTATGTTACCTCTCTATCGTTTGTAACAACTGCCGCCAAAACACTTGGGCTAACTAAGCCACTACTCAGCATCATGCCCTTTTTTCTCAGCTTAATTGCGTTTACATTATTATACATAGCCGTCCCTAACTGCCAGGTTCCCTTGCGATATGGGTTTTATGGCGCATTGACCGCTAGCATATCGTTTGAAATTGCCAAATTTCTATTCACACTTTATGTCACGCATTTTCCAACTTACGAATTTTTATATGGAGCGCTTGCCGCTATTCCCATTTTTTTATTGTGGGTATATGTCTGTTGGTTACTTACGCTGGCAGGCGCCGTTGTGAGCAATACCTTATTCGTTAATCATAATGCGCAAGAAAAATAATTTTAAACCATCACTTCGAACACAGCATTTGATAGCTTTTAGATTAACTTTGAATCGATCAGGCCAATTTGGTCATTGCTTTTATCAAATTTTCTTTAAATTTGATTAATAGATAAAATTTCCTACAATATCTATAGTAAAATCAATTAGCCATAGGCTTAGATTTTTTTAGCTTAACCAAAATAAATTTCCTTATT
>CAIUAS010000008.1 GCA_903897205.1 uncultured Gammaproteobacteria bacterium | reverse complement strand
TTTTAATCCATCCCCATGCTGTAAATTCTCCCATCACCTGTTCCCATTCAGGCAACAGGGGCACTGGACAAACAGTTCGCACCATTTGCCATAGCTGTTGTGAAAATTTTTCAGCATCGTCACTCTGTTGTTTTAATAATAGGCAACGCCGGTTCGCATAATCAATTTGAGTGGCCAATCGATCATGTAACCAAAGATGTATTAATTTATCGAAACAAGAC
Source organism: uncultured Gammaproteobacteria bacterium (assembly GCA_903897205.1). Classification (GTDB taxonomy): domain Bacteria; phylum Pseudomonadota; class Gammaproteobacteria; order CAIUAS01; family CAIUAS01; genus CAIUAS01. The sequence goes on along the minus strand of CAIUAS010000008.1, from coordinate 7,137 downwards.
TCTTTTACCGTGCGTCCTGTATATTTTTCTAATACATTCGCATCTCGCACTCGATACCTGCGTGAGTGATTTTCAGCACGTATTTTGAAATTTTTTAAACCGCCCTCATGATTTGAAATCGAGAGTTTAGCTAAAAATTCCTGTATCGCGGTATCTAATCCCCACGCCGATAAAAAAAGCAGCTGATCATTATCATCGGCCACTGCGGCATCCACATACAAATTGGCCACTTCTTCAATGCTGTAAAGTGTCATGACATTTTCTCCTATCAATGAGCGATTATTTGATGATTAATACTTGGCCAAAGGTTTTACTCTTCGGTGTCATATCAATGGCTCGAATAACCGGCACAAATTTATCGAGATGCGTGGTAATTTCGACCAATTCACCTTTAGGCGTTGGTTCATACGCTTTAGAAATAGAAATTTCTTTATACGTATCGCCTTTAATAATGAAGGTTCGTCCATTCTGCGACTCCACAACACCGGCTACTTGTCCAGCCGCTAGCGAAAGCGCTAAATGCCATTCAGAAAGCGGCATCAGCGGTCGTCTTGCCGGAACCACCGCATTATGAAACCGCCCTTTAAAATGGCTCCATAGACACGGGTTACGTGTCACCACTTCACTTAACTGCCTGGCATCCACGTGTGAACTAAAAAATTTCACCTCTGGATGGGTCACAGCCGGCACGAAATATGGGCCTGTTGAATAAAGCTCCGGCAATTCAGGGGGTAAATGTCCCTGACCGATTTTTTCTAAACGCATTTTAGTAAGGTTCGCATGTAAAATCATTTCGCGCTTTTGGCGTATTCCAAACAAAACAATTTGTTTGAAACGCTGTTCCAGCGCTAAATAAGTTTCAACGTGGCCAAAGCTTTGGGAAATCCAATGTGAAAATTCTTTATCTAAAACATAATAAGGAATAATCAGCACTAAAATTCCACCCCATTGCAGCGTAGATACCGTGCGTTGATAAAATAATTTTTCCAAGCGTGGGCGGCCTTTTTGAACAAACCCTGTTTGTGCTTTGTCCGCTACTAAATCCCCATAAGGAGGATTTAAAAACAGCAATCCAAACGAGCGTTGCCCAATAACACAGTGTTGCAAATCGGCATGAATACAACGATCTAATAATGACTTAGCGTGCCAAGCCCGTTCTTCGTCATATTCAATGCCAAAGGCTTGAGTATTATCAGCACCTAAATGCTGTTTACACTCAGCCAATGCAATCCCTTCCCCCGCACACGGATCAAAAATCCGCTTATCAGCATTATTAAACGGTTGAATCGCTGACAAAATACGTGTCAGTGTTTCACTGTCCATTGGAAAATACCCATTTTTTGCAAAATTATGGGCAAGTCTTTGAAACATTAAAGCCATAAGATTTCTCCTTTACTGTTGAAAATAAATAGGGAGAAATCTGGCCTTCCAGTGGAAGTGATTTCTCCCACTGGGATTTGCATTAAAATAATTAATAAGCGCATTTACCGATCAGTTTTAAACAGCTTTATACCAAACTTGTTCTTCTGCGTTATGTAAATAACCTAATTGTTTTAATCGTTCGCACTGTGCGCGAATACGGCTCCGATCATAAGTGGTATCTAATTTCACTTGGTCTTTCAGCGGCCAGAGTGAACCAAATAAATCCTCATCATCAGGTGCATCCTCTTCCAGTAATGTATTTTTGTTTTTTCCTAAAGGTTCTTTATTATCAGAAGTTTTTTCTACCCGTTTTTCTTTAACTAAAGATGGAACATCCGTTAGAGAATTGGTGGGATAGGTGAAAGCAATTTCATTGAGAATGGCTTCAACTTCAAAATAATATTTGCCGTTATAGTCATAACAACCTTGGATTATCTGAGCAATGGTAAAAAAACCTTTATACTGCCCATCCTGGAGCGAGTTTAAGTGTAAATATTTAACATTAAACCGGCCAATAGAGCATTCCAGCCAACTAGATTTAACTGCTTTTCCCTCACGTTGGTGAGAGTCAACAAATAATGTACCTGGAACTATAATCATTGATGTGCCTCCTAAATTTAAATTGATAAAATAATTAAAATAGGGGGCACATTTTTCCCAAGGGGGACATGCCCCCAGGTGGGATAAATATGAAAAATTAAATCAAACCACGCTCAGCAAACGATATTTAATCCGTTCTTCCAAACATTTTAAAGCGCGACGAATTAACTTATCCTCTTTGGTATAAGTAATATCCGTCTGTTTTTTCTGAAAGGGTTTGAATATTGTTTCTAAATTAAAACAGATTGGCGTCATAGGGATGATTTCCTCTTAAAATCATGAGGAAATCATCCATGAGGGAGATTCCCCCATGGGTGATTTAAAATAGGTATTAAATTAAAGCATGTAAATGAGCAATTGCAAAAACAGCAAACGAACCTAATGCTACCCATACCGTTTTAAAGGCATATTCGATAAATTTGGTGCGAATTTGTTCCTGCGTTTTATTGATCACGCTTAAATTAGTATTAACAGCAATAGCTTCATGCTCCAAAGACCTTATCTGGCTCTTTAGATCACTCATTTCACCATGTATTTGTGTTTTTAGACCACTAATTTGATCGACCACACGATTGATGGTTTTTTCTACTGCCATATCTACCTTTACATCTACGAGTTCAAGAACTAAATTTTTTGCTTGATCATAATTTTGCATAGTATATCTCCTTTTGTCCATTAATAAAGCTTAGACAACAGCTCGTAGCTGGCCCATTTCTGTGCTAACTATCCGACCATTGACCGTACCGCTCCTGATAGAAAGAAGTTTTGCATGCAAATCTACAATATGATTGGGATCTTCGGGCGCCTGGCCTGAATAAGCATTCACAAACGCACTGTATTCAGCATCAAAGTTAACCATGACACATTGACCGGCCAGTACTAAGTCCAATAACGTCCTTAAACAAGCCTGGTAATTTTCATTAGTAACCTCACCATTAACCCAGACATCATCTCTATTAAGCGTGCTTGAATCATAGCCCGTTAAAGCTTTAATTCTCACAATAAATTTACCGCTTTTTTCAATGACATCTTGTAGATAACCCCAACCACTTAAGCAAAATAGATGTTTTGTATTCATGACATTTCCTCTGATCATTTAAAAGAAGGAAACGTCCCGATAGAGGATACGTTTCCCCCATCGGGTAACAGATAAAATTTATTTAACGGTCGTATTCTGTTTAGCATGCCCACGATTTTGCAAAGCTATTTTACAAGCTTCTCTTACCGCCGTTTCTAAAACAGAATCTTCCTCCTCAGTATCATCTTCACTCGATGATAATGCGCTTCTATCTTGCGGTGGTTTAGCGATAAGCTCACAGGCATTTGCCTTAACCACAACTGAATAACGCATCTGGCCTTTTTCGTCTTCCCACTGCTCCGAACACAATTCACCAGAGATAAAAAGCTTATCACCTTTTTTATAAGCAGACGCTTTATCTCCAAGCCAATTATTTAAACTGACCTTATGCCATTGAGTATTCTTACCGATTTCTCCTTTAGCATTTTTGTATTGCATATTCGTTGCGAGTGACAAAACGACAAAGCGTCCTGCATCTGTCGTTTTACGGACTTCAGCATCGGCGCCGAGTTTGCCAATTAACTTGACTTCATTGATATCAGACATAGTGTTTTCTCCTTTTAAAAGTTAAAAACCCTTAGAGAAAACACTGTCCCCTGGGAGGAAAAGTATTTCCCTCAAGGGCAGTGGTTAAGAATTGCCATTAAAACAAGGCCATAAGCTGTAATATAAAAATACAGATCAATAACTTGGTTAAAATGACAATTTGCACAAAGTGCAGGGACGATTAAGTAATACAAAAATAAAAACGTACTACTTGCCACCAAAGTGACAGGACTTAGATAATGCTTAAAACGCATTATGTTGAAATAACAGGACTAATATACTTATAAGACTATAAGTATCACATGCACAATCTTGCGATTGCGACCAGAATTCGCACATGTGATGTCTGGTCTTGCTCTGCTAGTTTGAGTCGTGCAGAACGGCGACTTGATTTACGAATATTAACAAAAATATTTTTAAATTAAAAGCCTTAAATGATTAATTTTAAGTTAAATAAAGTGTAAAAATTTGGATTTTATCTTACTGACATTGCCTGGCAAAGGAAGGTTTGTTGAACGGTTAATAAGCTATGTTTCAGTAAACTAGCTGTTACTTATAAGCCTAATTACCAGGTAATGTTTAAATTTTGCTAAGAGTTGACAAATATTAATATATGATCGAATAATTCCATTCTCTGGCAAAGCTAATAACATAAATGCTTGACAGCGAAGTATAATTAACTACTCTGTAATTTAATGACTACTCTCAAATTTTATTTAAAGGAACTTTGGAACAACTGATGAATGAAATAACAGGTATATTAAATATTTTTGGTCCCATATTTGGGTTAGTTGGTACTATGCTGATTTTTTTCTTTGGTATACCACCATTAGTAGACGATGGGGGCTATAGTTGTCTTGTCGCTGATGGAGCTGATAAAAAAAGAGTTAGAAAAATTAAATTTTATAAAAACTCTGGAAGAACTGGATTAATCTTGATATTGCTTAGTTTTTTAGCTCAATTAGCAATCGAATTAATGAGCCTAAAGATATTGTAGATACGGCATAAATTATTTAATATTTTTTTAAATAACCCTCGTTTTTTAGACACTTCTGTTTTCAAGCAAAAACCTGCTAAGCAGGCAATCAATATAGCTTCCAAACCGCGGTTTTTTAGTTCGGTTAAAACATTTAGCCAGAACTTAGCGCCTTCGTTTTGACTAATCCAGATGCCGAGTAACTCTTTCTCACCCTCCATGTTAACGCCTAAGGCTAAATAAAATGCTTTGTTAAGCACGCGCTTGTCTTCGTTGATTTTAATCACCAACGCGTCTAAATAGACAATAGGATAAACTTTCTCTAAAGGGCGCGACTGCCAGGCTTTGACCTCTTCAATCACCTCATTCGTGACATTAGAAATTAGCGTGGCAGAAACTTCAACACCATACAGATCTTTTAATTGCGCCTGAATATCGCGCGTGGTCATGCCGCGGCTATACAGGCTAATAATTTTATCATCAAACCCATCAAATTTTGTTTGATGCTTGCTAACCACTTGCGGTAAAAATTCAGCATTCCTGTCACGTGGAACCTCAATACTGACTTCACCTTCTTTACCAATTAAGGTCTTTTCTGTATAGCCATTGCGCGAATTGCCGCTATGGTGGCCTTTGGCCTCATGCTTTTCATAACCAAGATGAGTTGCCATTTCACCTTCTAGCATCCGTTCTAAAATCGCTTTGGTGAGCTGCTTTATTAGCCCACCTTCCCCTAAAACATCCGCTGGCTTCTTACAATCCTTAATCAGCTCGTCTACTATCTGAGGGCCCAGTAAATTCGTTTTCATCGCCATAGTCCGTACTCCTAGTTGTGTAAGTCATTGCTTTGACTATGGCATTTACACAAAACTATTTACAGACCCCAATTTTAAGTGCTTGCAGGCTAATTGCATCTGGAGTCTTTGCGTCTTAACATTACTGCAGCTTGGTTATTTTAATGCGACAGAACCCAAAATATTAGGTTTTTTAAACCTTATAAGTTCAAATTTATTATTTTTTTTTAGAATAAAATTCATACATATCTGCATCTTCCCAATCGGCTTCATAAACCTCTAAAATTTGTTTCATTGCGCTAATTATTCTAGGATCATTTCTCTTATAAATTTCATTTATTGCTGCTTCTTTTATTTCATTCCATTGCAGTTCTCGCATAGAAAATATAATAATTTCTAAAGGAAATTTTTCTTTATGTTGTATCCTATCTACAAAATAATTTGAAAACTCCGATTGATGTTTTAGATTTTGTTTAATAAAGATTAGTATTTTTAATAAACAATCTTCTATCTCATTTACTCCATAGGTAACTTCCCACTTATTCTGTGTTTCCTGACATAAGAACTTTAACTCATTAAGTACAGAACTCATGGTAGTGGCCTCCATACCCCATTACGCGGCAGTGCAGAATCACTAAACCATGTTTTTTCAATATATCTACTTTCGGTACTGAAGCCTAAGCTTTGAAATGCTTTTTCGGCAGCTAATTGTGCGCTTTCTCCACTTGGCAAATAATGCCCAGAAGAATTATCAATATATTTTATTTGTTTATTTACCACATTAACTTCACCAGCAGCTGCTACTGGTTTGCCACCGACTAAGTCAATATGGCCACCTCCAGGAAAATCGAATCTTTTTCCCACAATTAATTCTCCATCTTGAGTAACAACATAATTAAATCTTCCATTAATATTTTTAAGCTGTGATGTTGGAATTATATTAGGCCGGCCAAGTTCATCTTTAGGAAACTGATTTTCAAATGATCTGCCCACCGCGTTCTCTGGAACCTCACTTAACCCCAATGATAACCCAACCGCTTTAAAAAACCCTACGTCCCCAGCAGCCATTAAAGATCGAACGGCAACTGCTGCGTCTAAACCCGGCGCTAAGGCCAAAGCCGTATTGATTGCAAGGGCCGCGCCTCGATAGGCGGTTGAGTTAGTATTAAATAAATTCGCCGTTCCTTCTGATTTTGCAATTTCCCCTATCAACCCTAGAGATGCTGCATTGCTAACCGCATAAAGCGCATTAGCTGTATCGCTAATCCAGGATGATGAGTTTGAAGCAACTGCTGAAACAGCGCTATTGCCAAATCCATCACTCGCCTCGGCAAATTCTATTTTCTGCAAGGCATCTTCAAACTGCTGATCGCTGTACTGTGCCTGGTTCGGCGTTGGCTTGCCGCCGCCGAACACCCCGAACTGATTTAGTTTTTTCGAGTATTGATCCGTCTTCGCTTGCGTGGCGTTGCCATAGGAGCTGTCGGGATCATTGCTGGCCGTGTTATTGGCATTGCTCGCGGCGCGGCTTTGATTGGCGACTTGCGTGACGTAGTTGGCTTGGGCGGGGGCGCGGCCATAGGCGGCATAGAAGTTCGAACGGTATTTCGCATTCACATTTTCTGCCACGCGTTCGCCAAGGCTGCTGCCGAAGCTGTCCCCGATCGCTTCCGATTCCAGCATTTCCAGATTAAATTCCTGATGGCTCAGCACGCTATCAA
>CAIUAS010000007.1 GCA_903897205.1 uncultured Gammaproteobacteria bacterium | reverse complement strand
GATAAAGATAGTATTATTAAAGAAGTGAAACGTGGCGAAAACTATACTATAGATCGTTATCGCGAAATTCTTAGTAAGAATTTGCCTGCGGCGATTAAGCAGATACTTGCAAGGCAGCTTTCTGAAATTGAAGCAAATGTCGCAAAAGTAGCGCAAATTCACTGACAAGTAATTGTAAACTCGGCCGCTTGCGGCCGCCACAATTCACTCTCTTTGCTTAGTAAGGGCAGGTTTGTTCTCGCTAGTAGAAGAGAGTGATTTTTTTTAAAAAACTGTTATCCTATTCGGCATCCAAAATAATAACTAATCTGAGAATAGGCATGACAAGCAAAACCTTAAGCCTCACCGAAAAAATTTATACTTATTTTCAAGCAAAATCTTTGCGTGAACCTGCCATCTTGCGTGAATTAAGAGAAGAAACCGCAAAATTATCGAATGCTCAAATGCAGATTTCGCCCGAGCAAGGCCAATTAATGGGTTTGTTAATCGAATTAATCAATGCACGTAAAACTTTAGAAGTGGGTGTGTTTACGGGTTATAGTGCCTTGGCTGTTGCCTTAGCATTGCCGGAAGATGGAAAAATAGTCGCCTGTGATCTGAATGAAGAGTGGACAGCGATTGCTAAAAAATTTTGGCAAAGCGCAAACGTGGCCCATAAAATTGATTTGCGGATCGCGCCTGCCTTAGAAACCTTGGATGGTTTAATTGCTAACGGCGAACAAGCAAGCTTTGACTTTGCTTTTATTGATGCCGATAAGCAAAATTACTTAAATTATTACGAACGTTGTTTAACCCTGTTACGCCGCGGTGGCTTATTGGCTATTGATAACGTGCTTTGGTATGGCGATGTGGCTGATACGAGTATTCAAAATCCTTCTACGGTGGCTATTCGCACCGTCAACGATTTTGTTCATCAAGATGAAAGAGTCACCATGAGCATGTTGCCGATTGGGGATGGTGTTACCCTCGCTAGAAAGCGCTAGAAGGAATTTATTCTATTATGAATTTGTATTTTCGATTGCTATTAATATTATTAAAGATTTTTTTTGCGCCAAAAATTCAAGCGTTGGATGAAAGTAAGTTAACTTTTCATGCCTTGCCTTCTGACTGTGATATGAATTTACATATTACTAATTCACGCTATTTAAGTTTTATGGATTTAGGCCGTACGTATTTAATGGGCCAATTAAAATTATTGCCTCAATTATATAAACATCGCTGGGGCCCTGTGATTCAAGCCACCGAGCTAACTTATCTTAAACCCATTATGATAGGCCAAGCTTTTAAATTAATAACGCGAATTATTTATTGGGATGAAAAATATTTTTATATGGAACAACGTTTTATCGTAGGCAAGCATTTGTGTGCATTGGCGATGGTGAAAGGTTTATTTATCGGCCGAAAAAATAAAATCCCCACCACCGCTATTATAAAATTACTTGATGACAATATTACTCAACCTGCCATGCCTGAATTTATTAAGCGTTGGCAGGAAATGCTAGCGGTTAAGAAGCATTTTTCTGATAATTAATTTATTTCACACTGGCTACGAATTGTTGAATGCCCAAGCCACGTGTGTTTTCAATGGGTGAAGTTCTAACAATTAACATCGTAATGACTAAATGTTGCTCCTGGTAAATGCTTGCGTTTTGATAGGTCACTAATAATGGCATTTGAACTTTCCAGCTATAACGTCCAGCCAATTCGCCTTGTGATAAAATAATCGGCGCGCCAGTGTCAACAGCAGAAACAACCATCTTATGCGCCACCACTTTATCTAAATTACCTGAGGCAGTTAATGCCGTCATATAGGTTTGCCAGCCTTCTGGTGTGAAATATTGCGAGGCAGTTTGTAATTGTTTTTGATACGTCACAAAGTCGTAAGAATATACCGCAGCTGCTGCCTCATTCGCCCACACTAATACCGTACTCATTGGAACATTAGGTTTATTTAATGTGCTCGCTGAAACCCCATTAAATTCAGTTTTTTCCACTTTCGGCATGCAACCCGTTAGCGCAATGCTAACACTAATGGCAAGCAGAAAAAGAAAAATTGCTTGTAAGTTTTTGCGTAATTGATTGAACATAGCTGAATCCATCCTTTAATGAGAAGTCGACTAGAAGAATACTAGCATGATGCAGCAGGGTGTCAGTTAGCTGAAGGAGATGAAATGGTTGTAGGAAATGTTATTGGGGTAATTAGTGGAAATGGTGAGGTGTGTTTGTCGAAAGTGGCAATTTTTTCTAGGGATCCTATAGTTACTTAAGGAAGCCTTAAGGTTTGCAGCTTATACTGAATTATATAGGAAGGGGTTTATAGGATGTAGAGATCGTTATATAGGGCTGTAATCACGAATAATTTCAAATAAGAATAGCAGAGGTTTTTATGCCAATAATTATATCTAGTACATTTACACCAAAAAAGGCGCTCGCCCAAAATGTACCTTATAAGACCATAACATTAGCCGATGGTTCTAAGGTTGGATTTGACCTTGGGGAATATGATGTATCACCTTTTGGTCTTATTTATCTGTTAAGTTTTGAAAATCTTGGTGAAAAAAACCCTAAAAGTGTAGGTGTCGATCTTTTTAAGCGATTCGTTGATGAAGCTGCTGAAGATGCTTTCCATCGGCTTTATAAAAGTCTTAAAGATGAGCATAAGAAATTAAATGAGCAGTATAAACAGAAATTTGAAGCCATTAAAAGCGGGGAGAATTTAGACTATAAGAGAAGAATGAGGGAAGAAATGCTAGCTCTGCACGAGCAAATGAAAATGATAGAAAATGAAACTAAAGTAATACAAGGTTATATAGAAAATGCACGGAATTTCCAAATGCCAGCTATTTGGGAGGATAATTATAAAACTTATCTTGATGATTTTTTTAAAGATTTTAATAACATTAAGAATAGTGAAAAAGTTTCTTTTAATGGGAAAATTGAAAATTTCCTTAACGCTCTAAATGATACTTGGGGTACGGATTTGGCGCGCATAATTACCAAACGTGCACTTGCTAGTTTTGCTGGAGAGAAATGGGGGGAGTTAGCCGCTCAAAATAAACTAACTGATCAAAAAGAAATAGAAAAAATATTTAAGGTGTTTAAGGCGTTACAAACACAAAAAATTATTTCCGAATTAGAACTAAATTATTATAAGGTTTCAATATTCAGTGCGCTATTTAAAAAAATGGCTACCGTTCAGATTGACGACGTTGCTGCAGTTTTAAATATGTTTAAAGAGGTAGCTAAGAAAGAGGGGGGGGGTGGACTTTGGGATGACGATATAGAAAGCGCTTTTGTACAGTTTTTAAGGTTGGTTGAATTATCTCGCGTTACGGACACAGATAAAGTTAAGCAAATTGAAAGCTCTATTTTTCAGTCTGAAACTGAAGTTAGTAATTTGAAGATGGTTGCTTATCTGGCTGGCGCACATCAAATAATCTTACAAAATGCGCTTCTTGTGCCAAAAAGTGATAGCCAACAACAAATTAAATCGGTCGTTCAGCAAGCTAAAGTTATACCGTTTAAGCCAAATTTTTATTTTGCTTCAGGGAGTACTGAAAGTACGCTGAAATCGATTTTGAGCGAGAACATTAGTGTTGCATCCATTACTGATGATATTAAAAAACTACAAGACGAAGTTATTTTT
>CAIUAS010000006.1 GCA_903897205.1 uncultured Gammaproteobacteria bacterium | reverse complement strand
CAATTGGATTGGCGCCATCATTTTTTTAGGAATATGTCTAGCCTATATCTCAAAATGATTTGCCCAAGGCAAATCACTTTGCATTTAAAATAACGGCTCCGAACTTGTCGTATTATTTCCAGGCGCACCATTAACCACCGGCGGCGCCTGTTGCTGAGGTACCGTATCACTACGGAAATATTCTGTCATAGCGTTGGGATCACCTGAAGGCGCTAATAAGCCCGTAGCAGAATCAATCTGCGCTGTCACAATGCCAGCGGGTATGGGTAAAGTGTGTTCCGCCTTACCCGCAAGCGCTACTTTCATGAAATCAATCCACATTGGCAAAGCGGCTTTAGAGCCAAATTCATGCACTGATTCAGGTTGATCAAAACCCACCCAAGTAGACGCAACTACATCGCTATTAAAGCCAGTAAACCAAGTATCAATATTATCGTTAGTCGTCCCTGTTTTGCCCGCTAAATCTGAACGGCCTAAACTAGCAACGGCATACCCCGTCCCATTTTTAGTCACACTTTGCAGTGCTGATGTCATTAAAAAAGCTACCTGAATAGGAACGGAGCGAGGAGCATATTGACTACTGCCTTGAGAAGAATCTTCATTAATATCATTGCAATTGTTAACACAGGCTGTCTTGGGTTGGGACTGATAAACCGTTTTTTCTTGGTTATCTGTAATATGATCAATCACATATGGATTAATACGATACCCACCGTTTGCAAAAACAGCATACGCCCTAGCCATTTGTAAAGGCGTGACATCCGCTGTGCCAAGCGCTAAGGTTAAATTATCAGGCAATTGCTTTTTATCAAAGCCAAAACGCTCCGCATAAGCAATCGCATAGGGAACTCCAATCGCTTGCAATACTCGTACGGAAACTAAATTAATCGATTGTGCTAACGCATAACGTAAACGAGTAGGACCGCCAAACGTATGATCATCATTTTGCGGACGCCATAATTTATCCTGGCCTGGTACGGTAAACACTAAGGGCGCGTTATTAAATTCACTGGCCAACGTAAAGCCTTTAGCTAGCGCAGCGGCATAAATGAAAGGTTTAAAACCAGAGCCTGGTTGTCTTTGGGCCTGAGTAACCCGATTGAATTTACTTTTACGAAAATCAAATCCGCCGACTAAGGCAGTGATCCCGCCAGTTTGTGGTGCTAAAGCAATGAGGGCGCCTTCAATGCGAGGTATTTGCGCCAGTTGCCAAGAACCATTCTGTGGTTGCACCCGGATAATAGCGCCAACCTTTAAAATATCACTGGCAGTTTTAGGAGCGCGTCCAGGCCAACCGCTTTTTTGCTGTGGGCTCGCCCAGGAAAGTCCTTGCCAAGGAATAATAATTTGGGTGCCATTGCTTAATAATGCAGTGACTGATTTTTCATCGATGCTAGTAACTGCTGCTGGTTGCAGCCCATTTATACTAGGAATACGCGTTAAAATAATTTCCCATTTAGGTAGGTTGGCGGCCGCATAAGGGCCTATATTATGCTCGGGGCCGCGATAACCATGGCGACGGTCGTAGGCTAAAAGCGCATTACGTAAAGCTTGATTAGCCGCTTCTTGTTGCTGGCTATTGATAGTGGTGTAAACGCTATAACCTTTACTATAAGCATCATCGCCAAAACTCGTTATCATCATGTCTCGTACCATTTCCGCTACATAAGGTGCATGCACAGGAACAGTAGGGCCGTGATATGAGGCGGCCAACGGCGTATTAATAGCGGCATGATAGGTTTTATCATTAATTTCACCTAAATCATGCATACGCGTTAACACATGATCGCGCCTATCTTTTGCAGCGATTGGGTTAGCCAACGGATTAATAGTGGAGGGCGCTTTAGGAAGACCGGCAATCATAGCAAGCTCAGGTAAGGTCAATTGATTGAGTGGTTTGCCATAATAAACTTGAGCGGCCGCATCGACACCATAGGCACGATTACCTAAATAAATCTTATTAAGATAAAGTTCAAGAATTTGTTCTTTGGATAATTCTCTTTCTATTTTAAGGGATAATAAAATTTCGGTTAATTTTCGAATAAAAGTTTTTTTGCGAGTTAAGTAAAAATTACGCGCGACTTGCATAGTAATGGTACTACCGCCTTGAGATTTAGTGCCCGTTAACAATAATTCGCCAGTTGCGCGTAATAAACCAAATATATCTACTCCCGAGTGTTCAAAAAAACGTTGATCTTCTGTTGCTAAAATTGCTTTAACTAACATAGGAGGAACTTGCTTAAATGGAACCGGATTACGACTAATTTCACCAAATTCAGCAAGTAATTGTCCATCGCTTGTATACACCCGCAAAGGAACTGGCAATTGCACATCTTTCAAGGCTTGCACATCAGGTAATTGGCTATCCAAATAAAGATAAGTAAAACTGCCTAAAATAGTAGCCGTAATGAGCAAGCTAAACAGCATCCATAAGATACTACGTAATATACCGCTAGTAATTTTCATAAATGTTCGTTTACAAATAAAGAAGTGCAACATAATATCTCATAGCCTAGAAATTAGGAAATATTACTAAGGAAATGCAGATATTCAACGCTATTAAAAGCCATCTTAACTTTAAAGCCCCGCTAATAGCAGGGCTGCATATCGGAGCTTCAAGTCTTAAACTGTTATGTTTGAAAAAAGCCGATGAGCAGTTTTATGTAGAACATTATGCCACAGTGCCTTTGCCTGCAGGTGCTGTTGTCGAAAAAGAAATTAAAAATAGTCGCGCAATAACAGACGCAGTTAAACAACTGGTTGCACACACCAAAGGAAAAATTCAGCAGGTCGCCATTGCATTACCCGATAACGCCGTTATTAGCAAAATTATTCAGATGGAGAGTTCATTAAGTGAAACGCAACTGGAAAATTTGATCCCGTTTGAAGCAGAACAACATCTACCGCATCCGCTTGAAGAAGTTAGTTTAGATTTTCAAGTATTAGGGACTAATAATAAAAATCAACACTTAGTTGATATCTTATTAGTGGCTTCGCATAAGGATAAGGTGGCGTCACGCATCGCCGCTATTGCAGCAGGAGGCATGCAAGTAAAAGTAGTCGATGTTGAATCTTATGCGATAGAACGTGCATGTCAATTGTTACGCTGGGAATGGCCAGAACAAGGCAATCAACAAACGGTAGCCGTATGCATGTTTACTGCGCTAGGTTTATCGCTGATTATTTTGCAAAATAATAATATCATTTTTATGCGCAGTGAAAATTTTGGTAGTGAACAGTTAACCAAACTTATTCAGCAACGCTATAACTTATCATTTCAAGAAGCAGAGCAAGCTAAAATAAATAATAATTTACCAGAAAATTACATTAACGAAGTCTTGGAGCCTTTTAGAGAAGGGGTGATCTCACAAATCCGCCGTGCTCTGCAATTCTTTTTTTCAACAGCGCAACAGGCAGAAATTAATTATTTTATCTTAGCCGGCGGCAGTGCCTATTTAGCTGGGCTGGCTGAAAAAATCGCTGAACAATTAAAGATCAAAGTAGCCATAGCTAATCCTTTCTTTAATATGACAATCGCGCCAACGATTGATGCAACTTTGCTCAAGCAAGAGGCGGCGGGGTTGCTGCTCTGTTCAGGGCTAGCCATGCGTAATTTTGGATGATGAGTTAATAACATGAAACAAATTAATCTTATCGCGTGGCGTGAACAGCGGCGCGAACAGCGCAAGCAGGAATTTTTTATTAGTTGGGCGACAGCGCTGGTAATAACTCTCCTGTTGATAGGGATTAGTCATTTTATACTTGCTAATGCCATAAGCAATCAAAGTAGAGTCAATAAAATTTATGAACGAGAAATTAATCAGTTAAATAAACAGCTGGGTGATATTGATCAAGTAAGAACACAACAACAAATCATCACCGAACGTATTAATGTAATCGATAAATTACAAGCAAATCGATCTCAGACCGTATATATATTTAATGATATAGTAAAAACAATACCCAAAGGCATTTACTTAACAAGTATCAAACGTATTGACGATACCATTCAGCTGATAGGAAAAGCTGAATCGAATGCGCATATCTCTACTTTCATGCGTAGCTTAGAAACATTATCTTGGGCAAGCCAGGCATTATTAAGCCAAATTCAAACTAATTCAGCCGCTAATGTTTATAGTAATGATTTTTCTTTAGCGCTGAAATTAAATCCCTTCAAAGAAAATAATAAAATAGCCACTGAAGACACTAATAAAATTAAAAAGCAAAGTAAGCTATGAAAAATTTTAACCTGAATGAACTCAATTTAAATAATCTTGCCATTTGGCCATTACCCATTAAGCTTAGCGTAATTATCAGTAGCTGCTTATTGATATTAATTTTAGGATATTGGTTTGATAGTAGCATACAGCTTGCAAAATTAAATAAGGCTGAACAACAAGCAGAAAAATTACGCCTTGATTTTAAAAATAAAGCAGCTCAAGCAGGTAACTTACCTGCATATCAGCAGCAATTAATACAAATGCAAAAAATACTAACAACCCTGGTTCATCAATTGCCGAATAGCACAGAAATACCCAGCTTATTAGAAGATATTTCCAAAATTGGAATTGCCAATGGACTGCGGTTTCAATTGTTTAAACCATTGCCGGAGCAGCACGGAAATTTTTTTATTCAATTACCGATTCAAATCTCCGTTATCGGTAATTACCATCAGCTAAGTTTATTCGTAAGCCAGCTGGCGCAATTAAATCGGATTGTGATCTTGCAAGATTTTAATGTCGAGCCATATAAAGCAGAAAAATCAATGGAATCGATTGAACTAGCGGATGAACGCCTGATGATGAATGTAACTGCCGAAACTTATCGTTATCCGGACGCGCTGACCCATAACCAATGAGGAATTATGTGTTTAACAAAGTTTGCTAAGCATCAAAATAAATGGTTTATTACACTATGCTTGTTAGCTGTTGTGATGAGCTTGGCTGGATGTTCTAATAAGCAACATAACAAAACAGTTGAACGCGATATAGCAAATGCAAAGGCAAACGCATCACCTGCGTTATCCGCTTTGCCTATAATAAAAAATTATCCTATCCCTAAATATACCTCTGAGCAGTTGCGCAGTCCTTTTCAACCGAATGTGATACAACTTTCTAACGAAAATCGCCTTAAAGATCCCTTAGAAAGATTTCCCTTAGATGCTTTACATTTAGTGGGGGTAATTACCCGTGAACAACAGGCGTGGGCATTAATTACGGCACCCGATGGTAAGCTTTATCAAAGCACGGTAGCGGGATACTTAGGACAAAATAATGGCAAGATAAGCGCAATTCATGCAAAACAGATTGATATTCTAGAGCCCGTGAACGCTGGTAATAACCTGAAAGCACAGCACCTAACCTTAAGAATGAACTCGCCTACTAAATTTGCTAAAGCAAAATAACCTAAATTGATTGGAGTTTTACGCATGACAAGGGAAACCTTTAGAGTTTTATTATTAGCATTACTATTTTTTAGTAGTATTACCTATGCCAATCCCATCAAACCAAGTTTGCAATCGATTCAAGCCGAAACCGCGAATGGAAAAATAGTAACAACCAATAAAGAGTTAATTTCACTAGATTTTCAAGATATAAAAGTACGTTCGGTACTGCAATTATTAGCGCAATTTACCCGTCTGAATATGGTGACTAGTGATAGCGTTAATGGCAGCGTAACCCTGCATTTAGAAAATATTCCTTGGCAGGAAGCATTAAATATTATTTTACAAACCCAAGGATTAGGCAAAAAAAATATCGGTAACATTATTTATATAGCGCCTATAAAAGAGCTTGCTAATCAAGAAAAACAAGCATTAGAAGCAGCGCAACAGATACAAGATTTAGGGCCTTTAAATTCCGATTTAATTCAAATTAATTATGGCAAAGCAGCCGATATCGCCGCTTTACTAAAAGCGCAAGGAGGGGCTCCTTCGGGTTCTTTATTGTCTAGGCGCGGAAATGTGAGTGTAGATAACCGCACTAACACTATTTGGGTGCAAGATCTACCAACGCGATTAGTGGAAATTCACCAGCTTATCCGTCAATTGGATGTTCCTGTGAAACAGGTTTTGATTGAAGCACGCATTGTCAATATTGATAGTAACTTTGCTCAGGAAATGGGGGTTCGGTTTGGCATAACCAAACCGAACCATATGTCTGGAACTTTAGTAGGCGCCGATTCCATCAATGCCGGATCCATGCCGGTTGGCAACAATCCCAATGCTTATGGTGCAACCCTAGCAAATCGCCTCAATGTTGATTTACCTTCCACCGGCAGCGCCACCGGGGTTGGCCCTGCATCGATTGGGCTTGCATTAGCACGCCTTGGGCCGGGTACCTTACTTGATTTGGAGTTGTCCGCTATGGAAAGCGAAGGCGAGGGGCAAATAATTTCTAGTCCTCGCATAGTAACCGCCGATCAACAAGCAGCGGTTATTCAATCAGGCTCAGAAATACCCTATCCTGAATCGGCTTCTAGCGGTGCAACTAGTATTGCCTTTAAAAATGCCGTATTAAGCTTGTCTGTAACACCGCAGATAACACCAGATGGTAAAGTTAATCTAACCCTAAAGGTTAATCAAGATAACGCTAATTTTAATAAATTGGTTAATCAAGTGCCTTCCATTGATACCCGGAGTATTGAAACGCATGTGATGGTGGATAATGGGCAAACGATTGTGTTAGGTGGTATATATGAAACACAAGAAGGCAAAACCATTAAGCGCGTACCATTTTTAGGAACATTGCCAATAGTAGGTGTTTTGTTTAGAAATACAGTAAGCAATAATGTGCGTAAAGAACTATTAATATTTATTACCCCCAAAGTAATTAAACAATCACAATTAAATTCTGCTTAGCAACAAAATAATGCATAAATTAACTCAGATAATTTTGATAGGCCCGACAGGGGCAGGCAAAACAACCGTAGGCCAATGGTTGGCAAAAAAATTAAATAGGGTTTTTTATGACAGCGATCAAGAAATTGTAAAGCAGGCAAAGGCAGACATTCCCCATATTTTTAAAGAGGAAGGTGAGCAAGGATTTCGTTATCGAGAAGAGCAGGCTATTGCAAAGTTACTCGCTTTACCCAATATTATATTAGCAACGGGTGGCGGAGCCGTATTATCTGCACGCAATCGTGTTTTAATCGCCAACCATGGTAAAGTTGTCTATTTAAAGGTGTCTCTAGAGCAACAAATAGCAAGATTACAGCACCAGCACGATCGGCCCTTGTTGTTCAATAATCCAAATAGGCAAGAGACATTAGCGAAAATGCAAACGCAACGGGAACCCTTATATAACCAGCTAGCCAATTTAATTGTCTCAACGGACGGGGAAAGTGTTGAAATAATTATAGAAACCATCATAAACAAGCTGGGTTTAATCCATTCAATCAGCCAATAGCAATACTTATGCAAACAATAACAGTCGGACTTGAAAAACAACCGTACTCTATCTATTTAGGTGCGGGTTTATTGCAAAATAAAACATTGTTTAGCGAACAAATCCGTGGTCATCAGGTGATGATTGTTTCCAATGAAACGGTTGCCAAGTGGTATCTGCCACAATTACAAGCGACATTAAACACACATCACTGTGATAACGTGCTGTTGCCTGATGGCGAACAGTATAAAAACATAACAGAACTCACTAAAATTTTTGATGAATTGGCTTCAAAAAAGCACACACGTAAAACAACGTTGCTTGCATTAGGGGGAGGCGTTATTGCCGATATGACAGGGTTCGCAGCAGCCTGTTATATGCGAGGTGTAAACTATCTACAAGTACCCACTTCATTATTAGCCCAAGTAGACGCAAGCATCGGCGGGAAAACAGCAGTCAATCATCCCTTAGGTAAAAATTTTATAGGCGCTTTTTACCAGCCGCGTGGAGTGATTATTGATATCAATACCCTTGCCACGCTACCCGAACGCGAATATCGTGAAGGGTTTGCCGAAGTTATTAAATATGGTTTAATTCACGATAAAGCTTTTTTTGATTGGATAGAGGCCCATATCGAGGGCTTGCTAAGCAGAGATCCGCAAGCCTTAACCTATGCGATTGCCCGTTCTTGCCAAATCAAAGCGACCTTAGTAGCCGCAGATGAACACGAGTGGTTAGACATTAGAGCATTGCTAAATTTAGGTCATAGCTTCGGGCACGCCATTGAGGCGGGTTTGGGTTATGGCAAATGGCTGCATGGCGAAGCAGTTGCAATAGGGATGCTATTAGCAGCTGATTTATCAGCCCGCCTGGCGTGTTTGCCCACTGCTGAGGTTGCAAGAATAAAAACTTTACTAATAAAAATAGGCTTACCGGTTAGATTGCCGGCAGAATTGTCTGTTGCACAAATGTTGGACTTAATGGCAGGCGATAAAAAAAATATAAATAGCCAATTACGGCTCATTTTATTGAAGGCAATAGGCCAAGCTTGTGTGGCAGAGGATGTAATGCAAAATCAGCTAACACAATTGTTAGCTGATTATTTAGATGAAAACACTATTTGCTAAACGTTATAAGGAGATACTTATTAATGACCATTTATACTGATACTCAACAGGGTGCTAAAATGATTCCAAGTGATCGTAATGATTATTGGCGCTATTATGGATTGCACCGCGATCCATTTTTACCAATGGTTGAAGATAATAATTTCTTTTTGCCCGCTCGCTGGGAACAGCATGTTGATCTTTTGCAATATCTACGTGAATCCACTAACGTTTTATTAAGTGTTACAGGAATAAAAGGCAGTGGTAAAACAACGTTCATGCGACAATTTATCGCCCAGGCAAGCGATAATACGAAAGTACTGCGTTTAGTAGGTTCAGCAGTGCTGACAGCGGAACAACTGAGTAAAACCCTCCTAAAAGATTTTAGCTTACCTAAACCCACGGGTGAGATTGACGATGAATACTGGGAAGCTTTGTGTCAAAGCATGCAATCAAGTAAGTTGCCTTATTTATTAGTTATTGACGATGCCCATCGATTACCGCAAGAAACATTAACTATTTTATTAAATTTAATTAAGCAACAATCTGAGCACCAAATGCGGTTACATATTTTATTAGTGGGTGAATTTCAATTAAGTAATATGTTAAATAGTTTAAAAGAAAGTGAAGGGGATCGTGAATTAATTCACACCATTTCTTTAGAACCATTAAATTTACAAGAGATGGAAGCTTATATTAAACATAGGCTTGTTTCTGCTGGATTACCCAGTGGATTACCTTTACGCACGACTGACCTTGCGCGCATATATAAATTATCAGAAGGCGTGCCAGGACGAATCAATGTCACGGTAAGGCAAGTATTAATAGATTTGATGCAACAGCGCCAGCTTTACACCTTTACGCAATTTATAAGAACACGCCATACCCAAATATTAGGCGGGATAATTATTTTAATCCTACTGGCTGTTTTAGCTGTTTTTTTGACCAAAGGAACTCAAGATCCTGCCTTTAGACTTTATAAACTATTTTTTAGCGAAAAAACCATAACACCTAATACTGATACAATGCATTCGGCAACAACCAGCTCGCTTGAAACAAATAAAGCGGTCGTCATGCCTACCGCCATTATCGATACCACCGCTAATAATACGCGTGCAACGGAAAAACAATGGTATGAATCATCAATGGTAGAATTTAAGCCGCAAACGGTAAGCAAGCAAACTAATGTGGCTGAAAAGGCATTAGCTTTACCAACTATTAATAAAGCAGCCCCTATTTATCAAGCAACAACCATCAACCCACCATCAACTAAAACGACTAAGGCAAGTGAAATAGTTAAGCCAGTTGCGGTCGCCAATAAGCAATTAATTACTGCGCCTACCACGACAGCGCAGCCTAATGAAACAACAAAACCGTTAATCCATAAAAATGCGGCGCCAACTGAACAGCAGAAAATATCAGCTGTTAGCAAACAACTAACCTTAAATTCACCATTAATCAGTAACCTTAATCATTACACATTGCAATTAGTAGGAGTCAGTAGTGAAAGTGCAGTGAATAAATTTATTAAGCAAAACCAACTAGAAAATCAAGCTTATTACTATCATACTAATTTGCGCGACAAAGATTTGTATGCGGTCGTTTATGGAGAATATCCCAATCGCTCTGCCGCTGAAAATGCTTTAGCGACATTGCCAACAGCAGTACAAGAAATACATCCTTTGGCTAGAACAATGAAAAGTGTGCAGGAATCAATCCAGCATAGTTTGGGTGTGCAAGCAAAACAAATTCAACCGGCAGCAACCGATGTTGCTAAAAAACAAAAACTGACTGCGGCAATAAAAGCGAAAGGAAGTGCAGAACAAAAACAAGCAGATGTTATTAATATTCCGCAGATAGATTAATCATAAGGTGAAGAGCAATGTCTGCTAAAAATGATCGCATCATTCGTGCTTTATTTCGTCAACCTGTTGATCAAACTCCCGTATGGATTATGCGGCAGGCAGGTCGTTACTTGCCTGAGTATCGGGCTGCGCGAGCAAAAGCTGGAAATTTTTTAACATTATGTAAAACGCCTGAATTAGCCTGTGAAGCTACCTTGCAACCGCTGCGCCGTTTTCAATTAGACGCAGCGATTATTTTCTCGGATATTTTAACCATTCCTGACGCCATGGGGTTAGGACTATACTTTACAGAAGGCGAAGGCCCGCGCTTTCAAAATCCGATCCGTGATCGGCAGGCGATAAACTGCTTACCTATTATTGATCCGGAAATTGAATTACGTTATGTCATGGACGCCATCCGGCTTTGCCATGCGGAACTAAAGCAAGAACTCCCCATCATTGGATTTTCAGGCAGCCCATGGACGTTAGCCACTTATATGGTTGAAGGCGGCGCCAGCAAAGAATTTCAAGTAATCAAAAAACTACTCTATAGCGAACCAAAAACCTTACATTTATTACTAGAAAAATTAAGCGTAGTGATCATCGATTATTTAAACGCACAAATTAAAGCCGGTGTTGAAGTGGTCATGTTATTCGATACTTGGGGAGGCATTTTAACAACGCAAGATTACTATCAGTTTTCTTTGCATTACCTCACTAAAATAATTCAAGGATTACATTGTCAACAAAACGGCAAGCGAATTCCTGTCATTTTATTTACCAAAGGTAGTTCGCAATGGTTAGAAAAAATCGCAGAAAGTGGTTGCGATGCAGTTGGCATTGATTGGACCATCGATATTAATATTGCGCGCAAACGAATAGGCGATAAAGTAGCATTACAAGGCAATTTGGATCCGGCAGCGCTTTATGCTTCTCCTGAAAATATTCGAATAGAAGTAGCCAGCCTATTAGAAAAATCTGGCAAAGGTAGTGGGCATATTTTTAATTTAGGCCATGGTATCAGTCAATACGTGGACCCTGAACATGTGCGAGTATTGGTTGATGCAGTGCATGAGTTAAGTCGCTCATATCATATATAAAGAATAATTAAATATTCAAAAACGCATTAATTCCTACAATAAAAAAGGCAAAACCACCAATTAAAATATGGGAGAAGGTTGCGCCTAATAAAGTGCGATGGCGTGAGTAGAGCCAGCCCCAAAATAATCCTGGCAAGAAAACGAGCAACGCTAAGCCTAAACCCACGTGTAAATGCGTCATGCTAAAGGTAAAATCAGCGACTAATATGGCGAGTGCTGTTTTGTAAGGACCGGTTAGAAAGTCTTCGAAAGTGCCTTGCAGTACCCCGCGATATACCAACTCCTGAATAGGTACAAAAATTAAATAAATAAGCGGCAAAGCAATAATGAGCCAGTGATGAGTGGCATTGCTGGCGCTATTATTAGTAGCAAAGCCTAATTCAAATAAAGGTAAATTCGCAAAAGCAGGAACTAATTTAATGACCTCATATTTGGTAATAACAATGATTGCTAGCACAGGCAAACTATATAAAAAACTTTCCAGTAAAGACTTGCGCCAACCGTGCCAGGTTAAACCATAAAACGAAAGCGGTAAGGCATTGCGCTTAATAAAAAAATAAGTGGCAGCGGCTAAAATAGAAATAATAGGGGTGACAATCAACGTTGATGAAGCGGCAGCGTGGGTTAGGCGACTAATAATATTTAACGCAAAGGTATAAAAAGAAATAGTAATAATTAAATTAATAATTAAGCGCCCGATCACCGCGCGTTTTTTTTCTAGCAAGAGTTCGTTGGTAAGTGATTTCACCGCTGTTGCATTGGTGTTTCGTAAACGCTTAGCTAATTCGCGCGCTAAATTCGTAATTATTTTATCGTGAATAGAAGCATTATCACCAGCTTGATTAGCTAACGTTTTTAAATCACTAATGGCGATAGCTAACACGATAGTAGGGGCAAGTGCGCGAACTGAAGCAGAGCGAGGTGTGTCATCAATTAAGGCAAGTTCCCCAATAACTGAGCCGCTGGGTAAAGTCGAAATACGATGCTGTTGCGAAGTATTAAGCTCGTTTTTAAGAACTTCCACGGCGCCGGAAACGACAATAAAAATATCAGCGGCGGGATCATTTTCATGCACCATTAATTCATTTTTATTAAACGTCAGCGTGCGAATATAAGGTGCTAATTTAGCTATTTGCTCGGTTGTTAAACCGGCAAATAAATTATTTTTTTGAATAATTTCTAGAAAGGCTTTTTCCATGTCAGTTACTTAATAACCTTTTGCTTTTGGATTCGCTTGCGTGTAATCAGTAAATTGATCAGCACGTAAAACCTCTGTTTTTATACTACCGTCTTGCTGCAAATCTAAATAACGATAACCTGGCGGAATAATATCAAGCTCAAAGTATTTTGTTTTTGGTTTAAACTGGATACAAGTTGAGGGGGTTGTATAAATAGGGATATTTTTATAATGGCTTTCAAATTGCTGATGAATATGTCCGTTTAAAATACCTTTAACTTGCGGATAACGATCAATCACCGCAAAAAACTCAGCAGCATTTTGCAACCCTAGCGGATCTAACCAACCGCAACCGATAGTGATGGGCGGATGATGAAAACAAACTAAAGCATGATGCTGTGGATGTTTTTGCAAACAGCTTGCTAAAAACTGCAATTCATTCTGCGCAAGTAAGCCAGGTACCTTGCTGGGAATTTGTGAATTTAACAAAATAAGTTGCCAGTTTTGTTGAATAATACTTTTGTCGGCGTGCAAATTAGGGCTTATCAAACCGGTAAGCATGTTTTGAAAATCGTCGTGATTGCCAGGCAACCAATAAGCGGGTGTCTTTAAAGTGGTAATTTGCTGAGCGAGACGTTGATAAGCCGGCAACGATTCATCCTGTGATAAATCACCCGTTAGCAGCACTAAATCCGCTTGCCAGGGCTGCTCGCTAAGAGATTGCAGCACCGCATTAAAACTATCTTGTGTATTAAGCCCGAGTAAGCGTTTGCTGGTGTCAGCAAATAAGTGCATATCAGAAATCTGCACTACCCGAATAAAATCCTGCATCGTGGACATCCTTAATCGATTTTCGCGCAATCATACTAGAAGCAGTTCGATTCAACAAATAAATACAAGATGATAGGTGTCATCCACCCCTTAGCTTAAGTTTAAGCAGAATCCTTAACTCAGGTAGCGTTAAGCTCAATAGAATAATAATCCCACCACTAAGGATATGCGCTGTGAAGGGTTCTTTATTAAGCAAAAATCCAAACAAACTCGCAAAGAACGGTTCTAAGGCATAAATTAGCGCCGCTTTAGGCGCGGTGGTGAGGGGTTGATATTTCATCTGCACCAATAGCGCAAGACTAGTTGCAAAAATAGCACAAAACAGAATGCTCAACACAACGGTCGGGTTGGCAAACGGAGCAATGGTTAGCGAGGGCGAGCAAATAAGCGCTAAGGGAATGGTAAAAAGAATCTGATAAAACGTTAACAGCCGGTATTCTTTTACCTTACGGGTAACATAATGCACGCTGGCAATGCTCAATGCGAATAAAATAGCGCTGGCCAAAGTCCATATATCCCCGTTGCTAACATGGCTAACATCCGCGCCGGTCAAGACATACAGCCCTGCCAGGCAGAGCAAGGCGCTGATGATTTCAATCAACCGTGGTTTTCCTAAACGAAATAGAGGCAATAAGAAAGGCACTAAAACGACACTAAAACCAGTGATGAATGCAGACCGGCCTGAGTGAATAGTTGCTAGCCCGATTGTTTGCGCAATATAAGCAGCGCTATTTAACAAACCTAGCACTAATCCGAATAACAGCAACCTCTTATATGTCAAAGCGAATTGCCGGCTTATAAGAGGAAGCAAAATCATGGCGGCAAGGGCAAAACGTATGCAAACGAAGAGAAATGGGTTAATATAACTGATGGCGCCACGAATAAGTGGGAAAGTCAAGCCCCAAATGGCGGTGATTAAAACAAGGTAAAAATTAGCACGAGTGGATAGGGCCATGGAGCTGTTCTAAAGCTTTAATATAAGCGTTGTAATTTGGATGCCAATGAATTGGTTTATATGGAATTAGATTAATATAATTTTAAGGACTTGTGTAGTTTGAAAGTATATATTACTGAAATGGTAATTTCTTAAAAAGCCCCCCTTAAGAATTCCTTAAGGTTCAGTCAGTAGAATGGATATAACAAGTGCTACATATCGCAGGTTAAGCAATGATCATTTTAACAAATAATGAATTAAGCGATTTCAAAAATCAATGGGTATCGCTACAAGCGATGTTCGCTGAAGCAATTGCAGCAGGTGAAGGCCAGCAAATCATATTTGCCTTTAACAAGGTTGCTTCCGAGAAAAATCTGAATATACCGGAAGAAAAACTCTCGTCTTGCAAAACTAAGGCTGAAGAGTTGGGCAAAGCATTGGCCGCCAAAAAAGAGCTATCTCCTGAGAAAAAGCAGCACGAAAAAAATTATCAACTTCTGCTAGCAGAACAAGTTAGCGCCATATGCGTAAAATATGGTAAAGATGCAGTAGATATTATTAGTATAATATTTGAAGAATTTAAAACGCTAATTGAAAAAAATGAAATTCAAACAGTAGATTTTGAAAAACAGCAAGCGTTTTTTAGTGATAAATTCCCTTCTTTTAAGCAAGCAATAGAGCATAAGAAAAGTGTTTCTTTTGCTACTGCTACCAAATGGGACAATATAGACAAAACTTTACGCGAGCAAATAAAAAATAAACTAGCAAACACCACCCCAGACCATTGTTCACCTGAGTATTCAGATACACTAGAAGCGTTAGATACATATACCTTGGTTCGCAAGAGTAAAAAAACAGGAGTAAATAGGCAGACTGACAAAATTCAAGCTGCATTGGTTTCATTGAATAGTAAGGTTAGCGCAGGGAAAGGAAATATTGATTGGCTGAAAGATGAAAAAGAAAATGAAAGCTTTCTACGTTTCTTAAAGTGTATGAGTTATTTATGGGCAAATAACTTGCCACATCCGGATGAGCAGAAAGCTATTGTCAGAAATATCCTTGGCCTTAAAAAAGAGGCATTGTTATCATCGGAAATCAATGATTTATTGAATAAATATCTTTCTGCATATTACGCCTTGCAAAATTTTTATATTGATAATTTATTAGATGCTCCTGCTTTAAAGAAATGCGCCGCTCTTCATGCGGACCTAGAAGAAGCAAATCGTGAAATTTTCTTTGGTATTGGACGTTGGAAAAACGAAAACTGCCATCGAAAAATAGAACTAAACGGTGCTATATTTCTTAACGAAACCCAATTATCGGAATACGGGGTTGCAAAAATATTGGGCCCAATTCCTGCGTGGGTTAAAGCTATTAATGAAAATTTTTATGGCACAGATAGCTCTGGTTTAAATTCGGATTTTGCAAAGCTAGGTTGCAGCGACATAACAATTGACGAAACGACAAAAGTGGCAAGTATTCATACTCCAGACTATGTTAAGCGGAATGGCAGAACTACTGCCAAATTTTTCAATGGGGAAAATGAAGGTAATCTTATTCCTGTAGAAGCAGAATTAAAAGCAAATGACATTCATGTCTTTACACCTGAGCCGATTATAAAAACACTTGCTTCTTTATTTCTTAGTCAAACCT
>CAIUAS010000005.1 GCA_903897205.1 uncultured Gammaproteobacteria bacterium | reverse complement strand
GAAACAAGCTTTAATAATAATGGAGGTAACCCATGCCTAGCTCCAATAATACAGACCTGCTTGCTAATATAAGAGCAATAAAGAGCCTCTATGATGATCTTAATAATTTTAATGCTAAAAATTTAGTAGACATCAAGTTAGATGAATTACTTAAGCGCTATGATGAATATCAAGGCCGCTGGAAAGATTTAAAAGCTTGCGCAGAAAAAGCGCCTTCACCGGATCCAGAAATATTCGACTATGGCGCGGTTCCTGAAATCTCCATCAAGCAACCTGAGGAACAGCGGAACAAACAAATTCCACTGGCGCTTAATAAACTCTCCCTCCATATTCTCCAAAGATGTTCAACAAGAAATTCCCCTGAAAACATTCAAGCCATCCAAGTAGCATTAAATAACTTTAAAGCAGCAATTTATGATAAAGCGTTAATTGATGAACTAGCTAAGCTTAAGTTAATTGATGTATTAAATATTGCCTGGTCCAACGATGCTAAAGGAGAAAATTCTGTTTTTAATTTGCCACTGCCAGCGAAAGTACAACTGGTTGCTGAGATATTAAAAAATAAAAATAAAAATTATTATGAACTAGCTAAAAAGTTATTTTATTTAATAGGTTTTTATGCCAATCGTGACGACGATATTTCGCAAGAACAAATCTTGTTTTTACAAACTCTAAGTGTTTTGCCAACGGATCAAATTAATAATTTATTTTATAATACCAATGAAGGAAGCAATACGTTTGGCGCTTATAATAGTAGTGCATCCTTTTCCTTCTCAAAGAAAGAAGCAGTTTTTTCACTTGAGGGATTAGCCTATGACTATGCGCAATATTTATTGGCGCTTAGTTATAAAAAAACAAATGAGGCGAGGTCAGCTATTTTTTCAGCGGCACGCAGCCCAGGCAAGTGTGAAGAAGTGCTTAATTGTTTAGATAAAATTAACTGGGAAAAATTTATCCCGGTAAAGCAATTGCAATTTTCGATTGATCAATTAGCGGGGTTAGCTTCTGTTGTAGAAAATGAAAAGCTCAAACAAAAATTCATACAGCTTTTAAAGAAAAGCCAATTTATGCAAGGCCGCTATTTAATGGCGGCGTTAGCGCTTAATGAACGCGCAGAGAAAGCAGAAAATAAGTACAAAGAAGCAGATAATGAAGATGCACAAAAAATATTTTGGACACTTATTTTGGCGTCTAATGATGACGATGTACAACAAACCGCTATTTACTCATTAAGCACCACTAAAATTAATGAATTAATTGAAACAGTGGATGGAAATTTTTTCAAGCTATTAGAATATAATCATGCTTTAGCTAAACATGTTTACGAACTGGTATGCGCGCTTAACCAAGAAAATAGCGCTGCCAAAACCAGCGGGACACCTGGCTTTCCATATTGGCATGTCATGCCATTAGTCCTATAGGCGATTTGGCGGCGTACCAATGCGTTGTCGAAGGCATCAATGAGCGCGAAAAAGCAATTTTAGACAGCACGTATGGGCAAATCGGTATTAGTGGCGAACATACCTTTATCCATTTTAACAAGATTAATTATAAAAATTTAACAAACTTGCCGCTTAAAGCAAAGCGTATTAATTGGGGAACTCTCTGTGATATATATGCATACAACCTAGACTTAAAAAAAACAGCTAAAGAAAAATATATCGATGAGTTTAATTATAAGCTTTTATTTGCAGAACTTGCCTTACATTTTCAGCGCCATCTTGAATATAAAGTAGCAGATTTAGAATTTGAGAACACTATCATTGAGACATATCAGCGTGTTGGCCTAAATGCTGCTGAACCTTATAAAAGTGTCGCTAATTATGCCTTGGGTTTAATAGAAACTTATAAGGCAGAAAAACATCAAGCAAACATGATGGCTTCGGTTAATTATTTGGCTGCAATAGATCCTGAACAATATACAGCCATTGACTGGAAAGCATTTGCTCCCGTTGGTGTTTTTGAAACAAACACAATTACTCGCCTCTTAAAGCGCGCTGCTCGCAAAGACTGGCTAGAAGATCCTGCACTAAAAGATAAAGACAATAGAAACCCTAATGTTTGGCATGCAATGGGCTATATGGACTTCATATGGCCGGCAAGCTATAGCAAATCATGGTTAAGTGATTTATGGTTAGGACTTAATCTTACCGCCATCAACTTATCAAATGAAAACGTACAACAAGCCATTTATACATTCACCATACCTGAATTCCGTGCAAAATATCTCAAGTTATTAGCCAAAGAGAAAAACAAGTTAGCCACCGGTAAAGATAGTGTTTTGATTTATTTGTCAAAAATAATTAAACATTATTTCTTTGATGACGCCAATAGTAAGCAATTCGGCTTGGAAGGTAAGGAATTATACGGCCTTGCAAAAGCCATCGTTGCAGATAATGAGCTGGCTGAACTCAGTAAAAGCTTTTATGAATGGATATTGTCTGGGTCGGTATCTTTTAAATTTATTAGTTTAAAAGAATATGAAAGTTACTGTTATTTAATTTTTGGACTCTACCAAGGTAGAGATAATGCTAAAAAAGCAGCGGTCTTAGCAAAACTTCGGATGGGAGTTGAGGAGTATTATCAGTATTGTGTCAAGAAGCAGGCTGAACGGCCGTTATTATATGCGAGCTTTAATGAAATACT
>CAIUAS010000004.1 GCA_903897205.1 uncultured Gammaproteobacteria bacterium | reverse complement strand
TATTGGGATAATGCTCATTAATTGCATGGTATAATTCAACAATCAATAGAGAATCCATGCCTAATTCATTAAAATTTTGTTGCCTATTAAAAGAAAAATCCGCCGGCAAACTTAATAAATGTCGAAGTATATTTTCAATAATCTCAATTCCATCACTTGCGGTTGACGTAGTTACTTTATGACTTGACTTAGCATGCGTCACAGTAGCATTTTCACACCATTGGTAATAACTTGGTACTTGCTTAGTAGCGATAAGATTACTCATGGCGCTGCGCTTAAGCTTACCACTGGTTGTTTTAGGAATACTGCGCGGCGCTAATAAATGCACCTGACTAACATGTAATTCATTATTTAAACTAACCGCGTAACGAATCGCTTGTGCGATTTCTTCCAACTCTTTTTCAGAAACCATTTCCTTCAATTCAACCGCCACACAAACATGCTCTATCCCTTGCAAAGTTTCTGGATACACTGCAACGCAACCTACCCTGATAAGTTTATGGCAATGATTAATCGTATACTCAATATCTTGCGGATAATAATTTTTTCCACGAATGATAATAAGATCTTTACTACGACCACATATATATAATTCACCCTGATAAATAAAGCCTAAATCACCGGTATTAAGATATTTTTGCGGCGAATCAGCAATGGTATTTTGAAAAGTTTTTCCCGTGATTTCTGGTTTTTGCCAGTAACCGATTGCCATACTAGAAGAAGCAGTTACCCAAATCTCACCAATTTCACCTTCCTGACCCATAGTATGATTTTCTGAATTGATTATACTGACTTCCTGAAACAGACGGCCCACACTAATAAATATATCGCTACCCTTGGCAAAAATCGGTTTAGCCTGCATAACTTGCTCAGCAAAATAAGTCGATAACACTTTTTTATCTTTATATATTGCAATTTTATAATCCTCTTCATAAGGCTTACCCGCAACCAATAACGTTGCTTCAGCTAGCCCATAACAAGGACAAAATACTTTGCTAGAAAATCCCGCCTGTTTAAATTTTTCATAAAACGCATCTAACACCGATTTCTGAATAGGCTCCGATCCACTTAATGCGCATCTTAAATAACTAAAATTTAAATTTTTAATAGCGCCATCAGGCACTTTACGTACACAATACTCATAACCAAAATTAGGCATGCAGGTGATAGTGGATTTATACTTACTCAATAACTGAAGCCAAAATAATGGATTTTTAAGAAAAAGCAGCGGCGATACCAACTGCGTACTGATACCATTAAACAGCGTAGTGAAAATTCCACCAATAAGCCCCATATCATGGTAAGGTGGCAACCAAAGTGTGACTACATCATTATGAGTCAACTGATAACACTGCTTAATCAAGCTTAAATTATTTAATAAGTTAGCATGAGTCACCATGACACCTTTAGGCTCTTTAGTCGTACCAGAGGTATATTGAATAATAGCCAAATGCTGCGGCTGTATACTTTCTGCTGCCGTATAAAAATCACTAGATTTTAATTGCTCGACCGCGACAATAGCACAATCAGCTAATTTTAAAGACAGTAGCTCTTTATAAAAAGATTTCTTAAATGAAAATAATTTCGCAAGCGGTAAATATTTATTTACTTTATTTAACCTTGCAAGTTGTTTAAGCTTTTTGGCTATTTCAGCGGTAGTCAGAATAATTTTAGGCTTCGCATCATCGCTAATATGTTTAAATTTAATAATAGCTTGTTTATCGGCAGGTGGATAAGTAAGCACAGCCACACGCCCTGCATAAATACAACCGAGAACATGCTTAATTAACTCCAGGCCCGGCGGGAAAATTAATAATATTCTATCCTGGAAATCAGTCATAGCTGTTAAAGCATGAGCAATTTTTTTAGCCTCTGCATCCAACGCACCAAAACTTATACTTGCTTTTTTATCGGCATCATCATAAAAATGAAAAGCAATTTTTTCAGGGTAAGCCTGCATTTTATTGCAAAAATGTGCGATTAAATTATCCATATATTTAGCATCCTATTAAGTATTATTTGTGTTCCTGTTGCTTACTTGACGTATTATACCGTTGATTAACTTCCGCTATTATTTTTTTAATCATTGTACTGGCTGTAAATGAAAATAAACCGGGAATAAAGGCATGAATAAAACATGCCACTCCTGCCGCAATCAGGCGAACACTATAACCGATAGCATAAAAAAAGTGCTGGAAATAACTTTCATCCACACTGGCCGGATGGTCCAGAAACATTTTTTTAATATAACCATCAATGAAAAGTTCTACTTTCTCAAAACGCAAATATTTAAAGTTAATATAACTCATATATTGACCTTCTCTGGCGCTAATAATGCTGTAATTTCTTTGCTTAAAATATGGTAAACAGGCGCAATAGCATAACAATCCCATTGCGTACAAAAACTCACATCGTCAGCATGACCCTTTGTTATTAAACGTTGGGCGGCGGCGCTTTTTAAAAGTAAATCTCTTGTATCGCTATAAAGTTGTTTACAGATAGGTTGCGCCTGCCGCTTCCTTTGAATTATTTCTGCAATAAATTTTCCAGCAATATCATCATCTTCACAATATTCACCCCGACACCCAGCTAAAACAAATGAAATATTTTTATTATTTTTTTTACTCAAAGTTAATGCTATCTCAGCAACGCTAGTGGCATTTAACATACAGCCTATTAACACAACCGCAGCAGGATTATTAATATTTTCTATGCACCTCGAACCATTCGTTGTTTTTATTAAAAGCTTATCCGCTCTTTTTTGCGAAGCAATTATTTCACAAGGTGAATTACCAAAATCACAAGCAGAAATTTTTTCGCCGTTAGACTCGCCGGCAGTCAGATAATTCGGCGGCTTCGCCATCCATGTTTGCGTTGGTTTTATAGTCAAAAACCCAACTGCCAGGGCGGTTACAATGGTACTGCTAGCACGAAATATATCGATCACAATACATATATCGCCACGCTGTGATGCCTTAAGCGCGCCTGTAACCCCCCATTCGTAATGGATTTCCATAAATTAGCACCTTACAGTTTTATAGTATCTGCTCGTAAACCCAAGCGCAGGCAAGTCACCGGTAATATGTCATCAGGTGCAATATTGCCTAAATTAACCTCGCTACCTAGCTTATTAATTAACCAAGCCTGCTGATGCTTATGAGGCGCTTCGAAAATTAATTGCTTTGGCTCTACCCTCGCAATTAATTGCTCAAATTCTTCTACATTAACTTGCATGTTACTATCAAATATACCAACATTACCGGATTCTCTAGCTTCAAGAATAATTTTTTCAACGCCACACTCCATAAATGTTTCTGCTTCATGGATGCGTTCTTTCATTGAAAAAGCCCGATCTTCTTGCTGATTTTTCCGGCCAATCTCAACAAACACTTTAAAGCCTGCCGCCTGCACTTGATTTATAAACTTAACTCTCTGGGCTAATTCAATTGGCTTTACACCATCCGATATTTCTATGGCATTAAATCCAAGTAGTTTGCATTCATCCAGATATTGCGCAACCTGATTTCTATGAAAGGCGATCTCAAAAAAAGTGCCGCCTGGGCAAACCATCGTTTCAGCCGAGGTAAGCAAACTGATTTTTTGCATAAGTTGTTCTCGGGGAATAAGCCGCGCCGTACCAAAGCCTAGTTTTACAACATCAATATAGTCACCGTATAATTCTAATAAATGTTTAGTTCTTGTATTATCTAAACCTTTATCAAGCAGTGAAGTAATGCCAAGCTTGCGAGGCTTATCCGGCAACCTGCTTAATTCAATGAACGAGAAAGGGTATTTCATATAACCTCAAATTAATGGCCTTTTAAATTAAGCATAGCTCACAAATTTGGGCTTACAAGTTAGCTGAGAAGTTTATCAACTATTGATCAATGGCTAAAGTAGAGGCGTAGAAATTGATGAAGGTAGGTACTCACCTAAAAATTCCTTGCAGCGCTGGGCTGCGAGGAATTTTAAAGCAAGCTTTTACAAATAAAACAATTCTTCTGCAAAACTAAAACATTTTATGTTTCTTTGTACTCCTATTATCATCGTGCACATTATGGGTTGTTTGGTACTGCTCATAGCAGCCTTGAAATTCACTAAAAAGTTCTTCCAAATTATCCAATTCTTCTTGAAGAGCAGTATTGCTCTCCTCATCATCACTTTCTTCTATAGAATATTCTTCCTCTTCCTTGCTATCAGCTTTGTCTACGTCATGCTCGCTTTCTACATCATAGCTTTCATTCACAAGACAGCGATCTAAAATTTTATCTAATAATTCCTTCGATGGTTTTATAGGGAACTGTTGTTTTTCTAACGCCTCGTATAAAATTCCTAAAAAGCGTCGCATATAATGGTCTCTAGCTACGGAATAAAAATATTCTATAAAAATTTCCTCGGTTATTTCAGCGCCAGCATCTACCAAAGCAACAGCAGAACATGTATTCATTGGGTTTGAAAAAACCGCCAAATGAAGAGGGGTTAATTGAGGATTATTTTTAAAACCAACATTCACATCAACTCCCGAATTAATTATAAAGCTCAAGCTTCGTTCATAATCTAGGCTAGCATATAAATGCAAAATAGAAGCGTTGGTTGCTTGTGTAACCCTTCCATATTTTTCAAGGTACTTTTC
>CAIUAS010000003.1 GCA_903897205.1 uncultured Gammaproteobacteria bacterium | reverse complement strand
CAGATCTATCGGAGCTATCTCTTACTCTACTGCGAGGATTGCCCTTAGAATAAACTCTAGGTTGGCTTCTAGAATCACCTCTTGTACCCGTTTTAAAACCACCTCTAGTACTATTACTATTTCCAGAAGGTTTGCGATCACCACTAAAAGAACGCCTTTCATCGCGCTCACTCCGATTGTGTGAATTAGCAGCACGTTCACCACGAGGTTCACTACGGAAATTATTAGTATCGCGCTCAGCACGGAAATTAGCATCACGCTCACGTGGAGCAGCTGCTACAGTCGCACCTTTTTGGCCTTTGTCTTTTATAATCGCTAAACTTTGGCCTGTAAAACGTTCCACTTGTTTAATATGGCGCATTTCTTTTGGCAGCACAAACGAGATAGCGGTACCTGTTTTACCAGCACGCCCAGTACGACCAATACGATGCACATAGTCTTCTGCATAGGTAGGGAAATCAAAATTAAACACAAAAGTGACATCAGGAATATCAATGCCGCGTGCAGCCACATCAGTCGCCACCAAAATTTGAAGTTTATCTTTGCGGAATTTATCAAGCACGGCATTACGTTGATTTTGTTTTAAATCACCGTGTATTGCAGAAGCTAAATAATTTTGATCACATAATTGTTTTGCTAATTTATCTGCACCTCGTTTGGTAGCAGAAAATACAATCGCTTTAAAGACACTTTCACTACTCAACATATTAGATAATAATTGTGATTTATGTTGGAAGTCGTGCGCCATATAAACACGTTGTTCAATCGATGATTTTTGGTTTGCTTCTTTTGCGATACTTATTTGCTTAGGATTCTTTAAAACAGTACGCGCAAAATTAGCGATTTGATTATCAAAGGTGGCGCTAAACATTAAAGTTTGGCGAGCCGCAGGCGTCGATTGAATGATATGTCTTACATCATCAATAAAGCCCATATCTAACATACGATCGGCTTCGTCTAAAATAAGCATTTCAATATGCGATAAATTAATTTGCTTGTTTTCTAAATAATCAATCAAGCGGCCTGGTGTTGCTACAATAATATCAGGCGCTGGCGAAAGCGAAGCGGCCTGCCGACGGTAAGGAACGCCGCCAATAATGCTACTAATAGAAACGCGGTCACCACATTTAGCAAAATTTTTCGTGGCTGCTGTGACTTGTTCAGCTAATTCTCTAGTTGGCGTTAAGACAAGTATTCTTGTTCTTCTGCCACCAGATTGGGTCCTGCTTTCATATAAGCGTTGTAACGCTGGCAACATAAATGCAGCTGTTTTACCCGTACCTGTTCCAGCAACGCCTATTAAATCATCTCCTGCTAACAAAACAGGAATAGCGCTCGCTTGAATCGGGGTTGGTAAAGTAAAGCCAGAAGCTTTAACGGCTTGAAGTAAAGCGGGATGTAATGCTAATTTATCAAAACTCATAAAAATTCTCTCGATAATAAATTTTAAAACTTTTCTCAAAACCTATTCTTTTGGCTATAAAACAGCATAAAAAATGTTGTAAACAGTGAACCACTCAAATAAATAAAGGTCACGACACAACACATGGCCATCAAAAAACAAAAGGTGACTATATTGAAAAAAGCTCAGTAGGTAAGCTATAAAAAATCGCTAAATTAGCTCATGCAAAATTTAAAGCAGTATCTGATAGCTTGGAATAAGTACATTGTAACTAACTTAAACCAACCTTACTGAAATACTTATCGGGAAGAAGGGAGTCAGACACAAATTTTCTTAATACTTAGAAACAGTCAACATGATTAAGAAAGTACTTGCGGCGGATACTAACAGATAAATAAGAAATTAGGAAGCTTTATAAAAAACATTGATTTGATTGTATTGGTCGGGGCGAGAGGATTTGAACCTCCGACCACCAACACCCCATGCTGGTGCGCTACCAGGCTGCGCTACGCCCCGAGGGGAAGCATTATAATAGGTTACACCATCATACCGCAAGTATCTTATCGAGAGTCTTTAAAGGCAAAAAGACCTACAGAAACAAATAGTTACGTATGATAAAGTGCGCTCACTTTAATCACTTAACCAGAGAGGTTCACGCATGTTTAAATTAGGCTCTAAAAGCCTAAAGGAACTAGAAGATAAATCGAATGGAGGCACCCTAAAAGATATTATTAATTATGCGGAAGCATTGGAAAAAGAAGAGCTAAAGAAAACACAACCAGATTTATCACTAGCAATTGAGCAGTATGCCAAAGCGCTCACCAGCAACCCCATTGACAACCCGAAGAAAAAACTTGCCGACGGTGGCAAACAGGCAATTCTTGCAAAATTGGTTGAACTTTATAAGCATAAAAATTATTCAAATTCAAATAAACTGCAAAAAATCAACGAATTGCTTTTAGAGCATTTCTCAGCACTCACATCCGATACAGCCAATTCATTGTTAACCATTGCAGAGAATAGCGCAGATGATATTTATGTCCCTTTAATTGCTGCACAAGCCAATGAATATTTAGCTTTACAAGCACTTAACAAATCGACTAATAACACTTATCTTGAGGCGGTCATTACTGCTTATGAAGATGTCTATTTCAAAATCACTGACGTAAAAAACAAGCAAGCAGCGACACCACTTCCTGGCATGAATAAAGCCTATTGCTTAACAAAATTATTAGATCTATATAATAATGAGTTATATAAAGGAAATAGCAAGCAGCAAAAAATGCTACATTACTGTAATGAGGCATATAAATTTTTAAGAGAAACAGCCTATAATAAACTTCAAGGTAGCGAACAATTACTCGCAGAAAAATTGCTTGGCTTAGCTGAAAAAAAAATATATTCAGCACAAATAAATTATGCAAGATATCTCGAAGCAACAGCCATAGTAGCTAAGAATGAAAAATTATTGGAAGACGCAATAAATTATTATACTCAGGCTTATTATCACAACGATTCCTTACCCAGCGAAGATAGTAACCTATTAATAACAGATAGAATTTCTCTTGGTTGTGCATTGATAAAACTATATAGCAATAGCTTATGTGCGCAAAAAGATAAACATGATCAGATAAAATTTTATCTTCAGTATCTAATAAACCAAAAGCCGACAAAAATTACACCTGAGCTGCTAGCTATCGATAAGCTAACTGACGCTAGTTTATTTAGCGCCATTATAAACAAATCCGATAGCATTTTCGCCTCATGGCCTCTTACTACATTACAAACATACTATGTAACTATTCAAGCAATAGGAAAAAATACAGAAGCTCAAGATTTTTTAAAGATATTACAAAAAGAATTTCAAAATAAAAACAAACTCCCTTCATTTATTAATGAACTTAAGCAAGCTAATGATCCGTTAATAGCTAAATTAGAACTCACGCCGAAGTTCATTTTGGATAATATAGGATGCCACACATTATTGGAATTTATTAGAGAGGAGATACTGTCTACACAATGGCAAAGCGAAGAAATTTTTAATGTCATTAGCCATGCTGAAAAAAAACACAAAATCCTCTTAGCAAGAGCTTGTAAATTCGCCACTCATTTGCAATTAAATGAATCCCACCAGCAGGAATTAGCCACTATCGCCGGCGTAAATAATGCTAGCATGCCAGTTAAGTTTTCATTAAATCAAGTAAGCGATGGAGTTCCGCCGCCACCGCCGCCGTTTAATGCGACAAATAACAACAATAATCCATTCCCAGCAGCACCACCGCCACCGCCACCGCCACCGCCGCCACCTGCATTGAAATGCTAAACAAAATAGGCTGAAGATAATAGTATCTCCAGCCTATTTCACTTTTAAATTAGGCAATTACCTAGTACTAATTTACTGAAGTTTCAATTGAGTATTTGTTGGCTGGGTATTAATGGATTGAACAGCAGCATCTATAGGAACCTCTTTAAGCTCCTCTTCTTGCTGTTGACTTTCCACCTGCTCTTGAAATTCCTTAAGCTTATCAATAAATGCTGGTGATAAATCACCTCGCTTTGTATCAGCCAACTTAAATATTTCCGCATAGCAACTATTTGAAGGGTATTTACTATTAATTAAATTTTCTATTAGTGTTACGGACTGTGCCAGCGGATTTGAGACAAAATTTGTCTTGAGATAAGAGCTGAAATTAAGCCATGAATTCTCCTGTTGTGTCAATCCATTTCTTTAACAATTTTTTCTTCTGTAGATTT
>CAIUAS010000002.1 GCA_903897205.1 uncultured Gammaproteobacteria bacterium | reverse complement strand
TGGCTAGATAAAAGAGGCAAAAACAATAACAAAATTATACAGTGAATAGAAGTAGTTTTGCTAAGTAATATGCTAATATAAATACAGATTTTATTTAACCAATTGACGCCTAATTTTTTATGATTACATTTCTGCTTATTACTATTCTCTGCTTAATTTGCCTCAGCATGCTTTTTACTTTAATTGGTTGGCGTAAATCAGCTAATCAACAAGAGCATTTCATTCGGCTGGAAACGCGCTGGACGGATTTGACCCAGCAACTCAATTCACTCAACGAAAGTCGCATCCAAGATCAACGTGCGTTAGCGGATTTAAAAGCACAAATACAACAAGAACTTAATGTTTATCGCCAGCAATTCGATCAACATCAAATTGCCAGCTTGAAAAACTTACAAGATAGCCTACACCAAGGTATGTTTGCTATTAAACAGCAACTCACAGAAACACTAAATGCCAACACAGAATTATTAAATCAAAAAGTAGCAAAATTAACTGATACCACAGAAGCCCGTTTGCGTGATATTAGCGGCCAAGTTGAGCAACGTTTATCTGAAGGCTTTGCCCAGACAACCGCCACTTTTACCGATGTTATTAAACGCTTAGCTTTAATTGATGAAGCGCAAAAACGTATCACTGAATTATCTACTAATATCGTTAGCCTTCAAGAAATACTGGCCGATAAACGATCACGCGGTGTCTTTGGTGAGATTCAATTAGCGGCACTCATACGCAATGTTTTGCCCGAATCGCATTTTGCACTGCAATATACTTTTAGCAATGGTAAACGTGCCGATTGTGTTTTATTTTTACCACAACCGACTGGCACCATCGCTATCGATGCTAAATTTCCTTTAGAAAATTTTCGTAGATTAACCAATCCTAATCTACCAGAAGTTGAGCGCAAACAAGCAGAGCAACAATTCCGTTTAGATATTCGTCGTCATGTGCAAGACGTTGGCAGTAAATATATTATCGCCGGCGAAACCTCAGAGGGCGTGATTCTCTTTATCCCCGCAGAAGCCGTTTTCGCTGAGATCCATGCAAACTATCCTGATATCATTGAAGAAGCCCATCGCTTGCGTGTTTGGCTAGCTTCCCCTACTACGATGATGGCTATTTTAACAACAGCGCGTGCGGTGCTTAAAGATGCAGCCACTCGTGAACAAGTTCATCTTATCCAAAAATACCTAGGCGAATTAGCAAAAGATTTCAATCGCTTTCAGCAGCGTATGCAAAACCTTGCACGCCATATTGAACAAGCGCATGGCGATATCCAAGAAGTTAAAATTTCAGCGGACAAAATAACTAATCGCTTTGAAAAAATTGAAAAAGTAGAATTTGAACCGAACGCGGATAAAGCTACGTTAGATTAACGTTTGGTTAGCATGTCATGCCAGCGAAAACTGGCATGACCGATAGAGATAACTATTTAAGCTTTGTGCTGATGATCATCCAACCAAAC
The DNA here is from genome assembly GCA_903897205.1 of uncultured Gammaproteobacteria bacterium. Classification (GTDB taxonomy): domain Bacteria; phylum Pseudomonadota; class Gammaproteobacteria; order CAIUAS01; family CAIUAS01; genus CAIUAS01. The sequence continues at coordinate 1,720 of CAIUAS010000002.1, read as the reverse complement.
TGCTAAAATATCGCAATGTGCATGATGCAATACAGCGTTAGCGGTTGAACCTAATAATAAGCTAATACCATGACGTCCATGGCTCCCTACCATAATTAAATCCGCTTTCACTTCGCTTGCTTTGTTTAAAATAACGTTTTTTGGCGAACCAATCTCAACAAACTGCTGGTCGGCAGGAATATTGTATTTAGCTGCTAATTTAGCAAGACCTTCTTGCGCTTCTTTTAGCATCTGATCTTCTAAATCAATCACGGTTGGATAGGCCTGCGCAACTCCATAAGCATTAATGTGTTCAACTGCATGGATAATACTCAGCTTCGCACCGCATTGATTGGCCATATCGAACGCACGCTTTGCAGTAAGATCATCGCAATTGGGATGCAAATCAATTGCAAGCAAAATACTTTGATAAATAGCCATAAATGTTACTCCTAGTTAAAATGAATATTTTCATCAGCCATCAGCCAACTCCCTTCCCATGTTAGCAAATCTCCTCAAAAAATCCTACATAAGTCTTGCAAGATCGCTTAATAGCGCTTGCAACATGAGGATAAATAATAGTATAGCGCCTATACGAAAAGCCAATAGTTGGGCAGCAACAGACACTGGCCTACCTCGGATTAATTCATAAAGCAAATAAATAATCTGGGCGCCATCCAACCCTGGGATTGGCAGCAAATTAAGCAACCCGATGCTAATACTGATAAGCGCTATAAAATTAAGATAAATGATAAAACCATATTCGGCGGCATTGGCTGCCGCTTGAAAGATGCTGATAGGCCCACCTAAACCATGCCAAGATATAGCACCTGTCAGCATTTTATAAATAACAATACTGTTAAACGTAATTAAATAATTGGTTTCATTAATTGCTTTTGCTAAGGCCTGAATAATAGTGTAGTGCGTAGTTTGCAGCATAGCAGGCGGCCAAACCATTTTTTTATCTTTACGGCTGGCTATTTCAACTGGAATATAAGGGCTTATACCCATGCTTTTAATAATATTCGGCCGAAGTTTATCTAGCTGCCAAGCGCCTTTTTTAATATTTATTGTATGCTGGGTGATCTTCTTTGTTTTGGCTTCTTTGACAGCAATAATTAAATCGCCGGCTGAACCATACTCACGTATTAACGCGATAGCAACTGAAGTCCAACCTAAAATAGCATGATGATTAATTGCAACAATTTCATCTTGTGGTTGAATATGGGCGTTGGCCGCCAATGAATGAGGAGCCACTTCGCCTACGATGGGTTTTACATAAGTAACGCCATGAATAAAAATCAGCCAGAAAGCTAATATGGCTAAGAGAAAATTAAATGCGGGACCTGCTATAAGCACAAAAAAACGTTGGTAACACGGTCGTTTATCAAAAGCATCCGGTAATTCCTGTGGCGCTACTGGCCCTTCCCTGCTATCTAATAACTTTACATAACCACCGATAGGAATAAGCGCCAACTGATACTCAGTACCGCGTTTATCAACTAGTTTGCCTAAGCTTTTACCGAATCCAATTGAAAAACGTAATACTTTAATGCCAAAAATACGCGCTAATAAGTAGTGGCCTAATTCATGAACACCTGTTATTAAAAAAATAGTAAATAAAAAAACTATCAAATAATACAAAACTGACCACATAGCTAAATTTCCTTAGTTATATGATTTTTTTATATCACAGTTATTCCCGCTATTGCAGCGGGAATAACTGTGATATAAAAAAATC
>CAIUAS010000001.1 GCA_903897205.1 uncultured Gammaproteobacteria bacterium | reverse complement strand
ATATGTAACTCTGCTAATTGCTGTGCTAAATTCCAATCTTCTATTAATTCTTTTTGATGCTGGCTTGCCCATTCAACCACTAGACCCAACACTTTAGGTGGCAGCTTGCCTTCTAAAATCGCTAATTCCTGTATCGAAATGATAGCTTTGTACTCATTATAACGTACATGAAAATGTGGTGGATTATGATCCTGATAATACATCGCTATGATGATGCCTAAAAATCGACAAATAATGGGCATACTACTTCCTTAAATTTTAATTTTACCTGATAAGTTAATTTCCTGCCTCTGTCGTTAGGCTATCTGCTATGCAATTTTACAAGACCAAGCTTATCTGCCGATGCTCTAAAACAAGTAAAGTAGCAAGAAAACGGCTCCATGAGTTGGCCTGCAAAACTTAGCGGAACGGGTGCAACTTAGACTGGAATCACCTGCAATTTTCGCCTGGTTCATACCCACGTAACACTCGCTTAATATAAAACTGGCAGCCACATTGCTAAAATTATCCCTCTCTCTTCCCAACCATTAGGAACAAGGACAACCAAGATGAATGTTGCTGCCGGTGCCGTAGTTTACCCTGTCCACAGGTTTGATGCTACCAAAAATCGTCGCTTATTAGCCGGATGGGATGAAGATTAGCTTGCCAAGGTAATCTTGACTGCTAAAAATTAGATGCGATTGCCCTGCAGGCGATGATGAGATTTTTTGGTTCTTTTCTATTTCTAGTGGTTTTATCAAATTTACCTGCTAAGCATAGCATTTAGCTCCCCATTCGATATCAATAAAAAGCCGCTGAAATAAAGTAGCCGGTTTTAAAATACCATAGCAGCGGCGCTTAATCACTTTTAGTTTATTATTAAGCCCTTCGACAAAGCCACTGCTGTACCGGTTCAAAAAATAACAAAGGAGCGCATGGAGCGCGACGCCCCCCGCATAGCCATGTGGCCGTATGTTTTGTCGTAGTGTGCGAAGCAGGCGAAGACAAAATAGAAGGCAACCGAAATGGCGTAAAGTCATTTGTGGTAGCAATGATGTCGCGCGAAGAGCGTCATCGTTGCGAACGCAGGATGTATGCGGGCGCCGTAGGCAAACTTGTCGCGTTAGGCGAGCGCCTTTTGGGGACAGGATGGCCAAAAGGTATAGCGAGCATAGCGACACCCCGTATAAGATTTATATTGCTTCAGTGTTGAAAGAAATTTATCAAAGCAATTAAGTTCGCTGTCTTCTACACTTTTAATCCAACGATTAATCTTTCGCAGTGCTGAACGCTTTGAAAGATGTGCATTGAAAATATGAGTTACATCCAACACAAATTTATAAGCCATTTTTAAATCATGTGAATAACTAAGGAATGTGCACGAAATAACTCCTACAGCTTCGATTTTCAGGCCTAAATAAATGATGGAAATTAACGGTAAAATTCAAGTAAAATAGGACCATTATTAAAATAATGGAGTTACAGCATTTTTCATAAGCTTTAGTACATGAACTTTTTTTATTATACCAATCTAATTGTTGCGTTGTGGTAGGATGATCATCACACTCAGGACATTCATAGCGAACCGGGCGAATGCGAATAATCACTTCCCTGTCTAAAATAGGCAAATGGCGCAAGCTGATTGCTTCTGCATAAGCATGCCTTTTAGTAATCCACTTTTTGCAGCGATAGCAGGTGGTTCCTTCTACGGTACTTTTAACCTGAAGAATAAAACGGTTATCTTTAAATTCGCTGTTTACAATTTCGATATCAGGAATATCTAAAGGGACAGTAATATCTGGCATTTAAGCTGTCCTCGTTTCATGAGTGAGTAAGCAAGGTTATACCTAAAAATTAGCAGAAACCACGGCAAAGGGAAATGAACCAATAATTCTTGCCGTCGTATAAACCAGAAATACTTAGGGACGTTAATCATTAAATTGTTATCACAAATTAAACCGTTTCATCAGTGAGGTTGAAATGAGTTGACCAACTGTTTCCCCTTGTAAATTAAGCTCGGTACGATCGCTCCCCGCTTTTTGTAAATAATTAAAGACTTCTTCTTGGACTTCCCTGGCGGCAGAATAAATCGCGGACTCACCTTGCTTGTCTTTGATATTGATATCTACTTTTAATTTTTCAATTAAATACTTAACGACTTCAAGGTAACCATATTCCGCCGCATAGTGCAAAATAGTTTTTCCTTTTTTATCTTGCTGGTTAAAATTGGTTTTATGGAGGGCTAAAATACGTAACGCTTCCAGAAGAAAGCGTTGCTGATTGGCCTTGTTTAATTTTTCGCTAGAGTGCGTAATTGAAGATTCATCTGATTTTGTTTGCCATATGTATATAGGATTTTTTACTAAGCTAATAGTGAAAGAATCATTAATAGTATTATTTAGATGGGCACCCTGGTTTAGTAAAAGCTCTAGAATTTTAAACCAGCGGTGGCTTTTCTTGAAAATTATATTTATTGGATCATAGTTAGGCTGCATCAATTCATTTTTTAATTTAACTGGGAGTATTTTTAGCAAAATATTAAGCGGATCAATAATCTTGTCGTCCGGCGAATTATATCTGTAGGCGCTCCATGTTCCCTTTTGATTGGGATTAGCGCCTTTTAACAATAAAAATTCAATGGATTCATAACTTAGCCCTGAGATTGCCACCATCAAGGCAGTGTATCGGTCAATCAAATGATCTTTGTAATCCTTATGAGAGAGCGTGATTAACTCCGCATTAATATCGTCATAGTTTAATAAAATATCTAAACAAGCTACGTGGTTATTTTTTGCCGCGGCCGCCACGGCGCTTAGCTCAATCCACTCACAGAAATAACCTAAGTCATCATGTAATTCAGCCAATTTATTATCGCTTAACGCAGGGTTAACAGTTGCATTGAACTTTAGTAAAAGGCAGATAATGTCTGCTTTACCGTACTCCGCCGCTATAACTAATAATAGCTTATAAATATGAACGTCTTTCACACAGGCAAAGGTGTTGACGGACAATTTATTTTTTAGCAGTAATTCCAAACAATTGATCTGATTTTTACGAATAAGAATTTCCAAAACATCATGCCCTAGTAATTGTAATACGTTCGATGATTTTCGAAAATTAATGAGGGAGGCGCCATTTTCAATAAGCAATGTGGCCACAGGGTAATTGTTAAGCAAAATCGCCCACCATAAAGCGGTGCACTTAGCGATATCTGGCCTATCAATATTAACTTTTTTAGCGGAAAGCTCCGCTATTTTTTCAATATTATTATGAAGGACCGCTATATGAAGTTCAGGCAAAATAGTCAATTCATCAGTAGCACTTAATAAGAGTGGCAATAGCTCAGGTGTTTCAAAGGCCGCCATATGAAAAATACTAATTGTTTGATCAAAGTCAGTGCTAACAGGCTTGTTAACATCTAAGCCATTTTTTAGCATTAATTTGATTAAACGTATATTGCCACTGTTAAGTATTTTCTGGATAGTGCCTGCATCGCATTCAAATGTTGCTCCAGATTGTATAGATTTTTCTGCTAATACTTCTGCGCCAATTTTAAAGGCGATGTCTAATTGTTCAGAACTACTCAACTCAGATAAATATTTAGGAAGGCTTATATGTTTCGCTTTATATTGTTTTTGGTAACTCTTTTCTGTTTCTGGTACGGACTGTGCCAGCGGATTTGAGACAAAATTTGTCTTGAGATAAGAGCTGAAATTAAGCCATGAATTCTCCTGTTGTGTCAATCCATTTCTTTAACAATTTTTTCTTCTGTAGATTT